>NZ_JAPDBQ010000043.1:0-27448 GCF_027705325.1 Aeromonas sp. QDB18 | reverse complement strand
TGCGCGAGCAGCTATCACCCAGTAATGGGAATCCCCCTCCTGTGACGCGAAGCGCTAAGGTGGGGGAGGATGTCAATCGGTGCAGGAGAACATCAACATCAGCGCCCGCCGTCACCACGCGTGGGGAGGCTTCTGGATCAACCAGAAGTGGGAGGACGAGAACGCGAGGCTGCGGATCCGCGACATGCGGGTCAAGACCCCGTCTCCCCAGCAGGCCATCATGAACCTCTCCGGCGGCAACCAGCAGAAGGCCATTCTGGGGCGTTGGCTGTCGGAAGACATGAAAGTGATCCTGCTCGATGAACCGACCCGGGGCATTGACGTCGGGGCGAAGAACGAGATTTACAACGTGATTTACGATCTGGCCAAGGTGGGCATCGCCGTGGTGGTGGTCTCGAGCGAGCTGCCGGAGGTGCTGGGCATCGCGGACCGGATCCTGGTCATGCGGGAGGGGGAGATCGCCGGCGAGCTTTCCCACGACGAGGCCAACGAGGTCAAGGCGCTCAATCTGGCCATGCCGGCCCGTTGATCTGCTGACCGCAACGAGATAGCACCCGGAATTTTCAGGAGAAATACCATGACAACAACGACCTCGGTCGGCCAAGCCGCCAACGACACCGCGGCGAGCGGTACCCTCCTGCAACTGACCCGCATCTGGGATCAGTACGGCATGCTGGTGATCTTCGCCATCCTGTTCCTGCTCGCCTGCGTGCTGGTCCCCAACTTCGCCAGCCTTATCAACATGCGGGGGCTCGGGCTTGCCGTCTCCATGTCGGGCATGGTGGCCTGCGGCATGCTGTTCTGCCTCGCCTCCGGCGAGTTCGACATGTCGGTGGGCTCAGTGGTGGCCTGCTCCGGCGTCGCCTGCGCGGTGGGCATCAACGCCACCGAGAGCATCCCCCTCGGCATTCTGGCCGGTCTCTCGGTGGGCCTTGTCTTTGGCCTCATCAACGGCATCGTCGTGGCCAAATTCAAGATCAACGCCCTCATCACCACCCTTGCCACCATGCAGATGGCGCGCGGGGTGGGCTACATCATCTCCGACGGCAAGGCGGTGGGCATCGTGGAGGAGGGCTTCTTCGAGCTTGGCAACTCCGCCCTGCTCGGCATCCCGACGCCCATCTGGCTGACGGCGGTCTGCTTCGTGTTGTTCGGTCTGCTGCTCAACAAGACCACCTTCGGGCGCAATACCCTGGCCATGGGGGGCAACGAGGAGGCGGCACGTCTGGCCGGGGTCAACGTGGTGCGCACCAAGATCATCATCTTCGCCATGACCGGGCTCATCGCCTCGCTCGCCGGCATCATCCTCGCATCCCGCATGACCTCGGGTCAGCCCATGACCTCCATCGGCTTCGAGCTGGTGGTGATCTCCGCCTGCGTGCTGGGTGGGGTCTCCATGAAGGGGGGGATCGGCAAAATCTCCTACATCATCGCCGGGGTGCTGATCCTGGGGCTGATGGAGAACGCCATGAACCTGCTCAACATCTCCCCGTTTGCCCAGTACGTGGTGCGTGGCCTCATCCTGCTCGCCGCCGTGCTGTTCGACCGCTACAAGCAGGTGCGCAAAGCCCGTATCTGAGCGATGTGTTTCCTCGTCACCCGGCCGGCCTCGCGTCGGCCCGGTGTTTTCCCCGGCAAGCTGTGAGCCAGTTCAACAATTTCACAACGAACAGCTTGCGAACATAGGGGGTTCCTACGCCGGATCTCTACAATGGCCCATGTCGACTTTTTTACCGAAACCCTGTTTTCCGCCATGTCCTCGATGCAAAAAGAGAAGCCGAAACAACTCAATCCCCTGCTGCCTGGCTACGCCTTCGACGTCTTCCTGGTCTCGGGGATGACTCCCATCGAGCAGGGGAGCGCGCTGGATTTCACCATCGACAGGCCCCACGGCATGAAGGGGTTCATCGTCAATCTGACCATCAAGGGCAAGGGACAGATCTTTCAGGGGGACAAGGCCTTCACCGTGGAACCCGGCGACCTGCTGCTCTTTCCACCAGCGGCGGTGCACCATTACGGCCGGGCGCCGGATGCCCGGGAGTGGTATCACCGCTGGGTCTATTTCCGGCCGCGGGCCTACTGGGCTGACTGGCTCAAGTGGCCCCAGGTGACGGAGCAGGTGGGGCGACTGCAACTAGCGGACAACCAGCTGCTCACCGAATTCGACACCCTCTTCCTCGACATCGAGGAGACCCACAAGCAGCTGCGGCCCATGTCGGAGCAACTGGCTATGAACCTCTTGGAGCGGTTGCTCATCCGCTGCTACGAGGCATCGTCCCAGAATGCCTATCCAGCCATCGATCACCGGGTCCACGAGGCGTGCCAGATCCTGAGCGAGTCCCTCTCGGCCGAGATCTCGGTGGAAGCGCTGGCGGAGCAGGTGTTCTTGTCCCCCTCGCGCCTCGCGCACCTGTTTCGCGAGCAGGTGGGGGTGAGCATAGTGCGCTGGCGTGAGGATCAGCGCATCATGCGGGCCAAGCTGCTGCTGCAGACCACGCCGCTGTCGGTCGCCACCATAGGCCAGCAGGTGGGCTATGACGATCAGCTCTACTTCTCGCGGGTGTTCCGAAAGCGGGTAGGGGTCAGCCCCACCGAATACCGCAAGTGCGCCACCCCGCTGTGAGCAGAGCCCAGAGATGACAAAGCCCTCATGACGAGGGCTTTTGTTATCCATGAGGGGCGGATGCGCAATCAGCCCTGACGAGCCTTGAACCTGGGATTGCTCTTGCAGATGACGAACAGCTTGCCGCGTCGACGTACGATCTGACAGTCCGGGTGACGCGACTTGGCGGATTTCAGGGAGGCGAGGACTTTCATTGTTTCTCTTTTCCTTTGCTGAAGAACTGACCGAATCGCTGGCCGAAGCGAGCGACCTGACCTTCCTTGCCGACCTGCTTCTGTTTGCCGGTATAGAAGGGGTGGGACGCGCTGGAGACATCCAGCGTCACATAGGGGTAGGTGTTGCCATCTTCCCACTCTCTGGTGCGATCGGTGGCCAGCGTGGAGCCGATCAGAAAGTAGGTATTGCTGGCGAGATCGTGGAACAGAACCTTGCGGTATTCAGGGTGAATATGGGGGCGCATGATTGCCTTTTTGTTATGTTATAACAAGATGTAAATAATGCGATGGATGAGAATCAATATCAACTGTTTTTTCCATGATGACAGCGATGGGGGAAAATCTGGGTCGTTCGGCTGCACATCGTCAGCGAGCAGGCATGGACGGTGAGGGCCTATGTGCAGGCACCATCTTTACTTTTCAAAATTACTGTATAAAAATACAGTTAATTATCATGGAGACGTACCCTATGCGCCTGGAAATCATCATCGACAGAAAACACCAGATCCCCACCTCGACCATGGAGGCCTTGCGCCAGGAGCTGCTCAAGCAACTGGGTGAGCGCTTTCCCGATCTGCATGTGCGGGTGGCACCGGGTAGTGCCATGGCTCTGACGGTCAGTCGCGCCAGCAAGGAAGACAAGGAGCTGGCCGAAGCCATGGTGCAGGAGGTGTGGGAAAACGCTGATAGCTGGATGCCGGAAGAAGAGGCTCTGGAGGCCTGAAGATAAGCTCCCTGCGGCAAGCATCGTCGTGATCTGCCAGGGCGCGAGGAGGAACCTCCAGCCTGGTGATGATCCCTGTACCGGCTTTGCCGAACCGCTCTTCAAAACACGCAGCCATGGGCTGCGTGTTGCGTTGATGGGGTAAGCGCATGACCATGAAGGCGAAAGGCGAAAGGCGAAAGGCGAAAGGCGAAAGGCGAAAGGCGAAAGGCGAAAGGCGAAAGGCGAAAGAGTAATGTTTCTGGCTGCGCTCAGAGTCCCGCCCAACGCTTGAGGCTGTCGACCTGCACCCGTTGGGTGGCCTGTGCGATGTCGCCATTGGCACGCAGTGCCTTGAGGGCCGCGGGGAGCGCCGCGCGTACCTCGTCTGACGTCATACCCGGTTGCAATGCCGGGTGGTAGGCAAGCCTGAGCAACACGTAGTCGAGCCCGGTCAGAAAGCTGTCGATGCTGCTGTCATTGAAGATGGAGGGGAACACCTTGTCCGAGTCGTTGGGCAGCCCCATCACCTGGCTCAACTCTTCCACCACGCAATCCAGAAAACGGCCCTTTGCCCTGCTGTAATCCACCGGAATGATGATGGTGGCACGGGTGATCTCGTAGCGAGCGTTGGTGGCGAAATTGGCTAGGCAGATCCCCTCCTTGAGGGCGATGCGCACCGACTCGTCCTGGCGCATGGTGCGCGCAGCCCAGCTCGCCATCTGTTTGTGCCGGGTCATGATGAGGGTGAGATTGGGGTTGTCGCTGACAATCTCGATGGGGTGACCGGTGATCCTGCTCAGGTGACGGGTCTGTACCTTGACGACCTCGGCCTGCAGCGGCTTGTCGCCGAATTCGTTGACGAGCTTGAGACGCACGGGGCCCGGCCAGCGGGAGAAGTGCTCCTGTTGTTCATGGCCATACTCCCGTTTCATGGCGATTTCCATGAAGCTCTGGACAAGGTAGTCATCACGCTGCCAGCGTTCGGTGGCCGACAGCGGCAGTGAGAAGAGCCAGAGCATCAGCCCCGGGAGCAACCAGTGCCCATGGCGAACGGACTGGAGAGGTGTGTGCCATGGGCGCATCTTGCCTCCTTGCAAGGGGATCAGCGGGCGGTACGCTCGATATCACGCCAGGTGAGCCAGAGCCTGAGATCGAACTCCAGTTGATGATAGTCCGGTTCCATGTGCTGGCAGAGCTGGTAGAAAGCCTTGTTGTGATCCTTCTCCTTCAGGTGGGCCAGCTCATGCACCACTATCATCTTGAGAAAGGCGGGATGGGCCTCCTTGAACAGGGCGGCGATACGGATCTCGTTCTTGGCCTTGAGCTTGCTGCCTTGCACCCGGCTGACATAGGTGTGCAGTCCCAGGGCATCCTTGATCACGTTGATCTTGCCGTCGAAGATCACCTTGGAAAGCGGCGCGGAGCTTTTCAGGTAGCGGTTCTTCAGCTCCATGGTATAGGCGAGCAGCGCCTTGTCGCTCTGGACGAGGTGGGTTTGCGGGTAGCGCTTGGCCAGCATCTCGCCGAGTTTGCCCGCCGCAATCAACTGCTGTACCTGAGCCTTGAGTGGCTCCGGATAGCCCCCCAGATAAGTCAGCTCCGCCATGATTCTTCCCTCTGCCGCGAAAAAGAGCGCCATTGTAGTCAGGATGGGGCGCCTTGAACATGGTCGGCCCCCTCTTTATGACGACAACGAAAAGGGGCCATCACCAGGATGGCCCCTTCTGTGTGCCTGATTAGCGGCGCCGGTACAGGCCCGGGTCCACCTCTTCATACTGGCCTGCCAGATACTGGTAGAAGGCAAGGTGGGAGGGGGAGGTCGGAGTCTTGAGCTCCTGTGCCACCCGCTCCGGTTTGGCGATGATGAATTTGGGTTGTTGGCGCTGGATGTCAGCCAGCACCCGCTCGCGCACATCGTAGGGCGGGTTGACGTTGGCAAAGAACAAATAGGCGGAGGCCGGCTGGCGATCGGTCCAGAGGTAGTATTGCGGCTGGATACCATCGACCCAGATCTTGTCGGTAGGCGCCGTCTCGGCCAGGATACGATCGACCCTGACCTGGGCGGGGGGATTGAACGGCCTGCCCTTGAGATTGCCTTCCCAGGCGTTGTTGACCAGCAGTACCAGCATGGCCAGCGAGGCGAGCCAGGGGGTGGCGCTTCGCACGTCCCAGGCGCGCCAGAGCGGGACCAGAATGAGCACGGGCAAGGCCCACAGCAGGCTGTTGCCGAGCACCTCGCGCACCCGCTCCAGAGACCACTCCTTGGTGCTCCAGCCGTAACCGAGCTGTTGGGCCAGCAGCCAGCTGGCGGTCAGCACCACCAGGGAGATGCAAAGCAGCCCCAGGCCATCGGATCGCTGTTCGCTTCTATCCAGCAGGCAGGCGAGCGGCAGCAGGCCAAGCTGCAGATAGAGCACGTCATAGTGATCGAACACATGACCGGAGACCGAGTTGGCGATCAGGGTGAACAGCACCCCCAGCAGGGTGGCGCACAGCGCGGGGAGATACCACTCCTGGCGGCGCCCGAGCATCAGGACGAGGAAGGCGGGCAGCAGCATGATGAGGCCGGTGCGCAGCAGACCGACGGCGCCCACCTCAGGAGAGAAGCCGTTGCCGTAGCTCCCTTCAAAGAAGATGCCGAAGGCGTAGTATTTGAACTCTGCCAGCACGTCGTGGTGCTGGAAGTAGGCATAGAGCGGGCCGCCGACGAGAGCCAGTCCAAGCAGGCTGGAAAAGAGCAGGGCAAAGGCGCAGCGCCACTGCTCGCGCAGGCACCAGTGACAGAAGAGCACCAGATACCAGGCCCCCCAGAAGGCGCCGTTGTTGGTGCGCATCCAGGCCACGATGGCGAAGGTGAGTGCGGCGACCAGGGCCGGTCCCCAGCTGAATCGCTTGTCCAGCAGCATGGTGATGAAAGCCCACTGGGCGATGAGGGCCAGATGGAATGTCCAGTCCTCTGTCATGTTGCCGTAGTAGTAGCGAGTGCTGTAGAGCGCCAGCAGGGCCAGCATGCTGCCAAGTCGCGCCCGCACCGAGAGCCCGAGCTGCGAAAAAGCCTGCCAGCTCGCCATGAGGCCCAGCCAGCAGAGCACCCACTCCAGCAGCCAGATCCCGAAGAAGCCACCAAGGCCATAGCCCAGTGCATCGAGGGCGAAGATCATGGGACCCTTGATGTCGATCATGTCCCGATAGAGTACGCCCCCCTCGCTCCACATCTTGCCCATCACCGCAAACAGGGAGGCATCAAATCCCGGAGCCATGCCGTGGAACAACGGATTGCGCAGACAGAACAGCAGAGCCATCAGGGCGGTGAGCAAGATGACCGACGGCCTGATCCCGGGATTGTGGCGGTGCGGGGTAAAGCGGATGGCATGATTCATGGGTGACCTGTTCCTGCGGGAAAGACTGAAAAAGCGGGCTTATCTTGCCGAGCCGGGCTGCACGATGCAATGGAAGAAGTGTAGGCACCTGAAATAATTCGTAAAAGTATCGTTTTCACGCCTCTGGCTGCATTGGCAGGCCCCATCACAAGACAGGGCAGGCGCAGTCGGGCGTCACAGCCTGGGGTTGCATGGTAAGGGGGGCTGCGCCTGGGAGCGGATCAGGATTCCCCTATGCGGGGGAAAGGCGGCACCGACCCGGGATGGGTCGATGCCAGATTCACTGGCCGTGATACTCCACCAGGGCCGGCAGGGGGCTGAGCTCCGGCAGGTGACGTGCCCAGCGCAGGAAGGCATCCGCCAGGGTGATGCCGAGCTCCTGATTGTGCTGGGTCAGGGTGCGGGCAAGGGCCGTGTAGCCCTCCTTGCCGGAGGCGGTATAGGCACTGGAGACCCCGCGATAGATGGCATCCGGCTCGACGTGCTGCCACTGCCCCGGGCTGGCTTCCCATTCCAGGCGGGTGATCCTCTCCCCTTTGGGTCTGTCGGCCTGATAGCAGAAGCGCACCCCGGCGGTATAGGGGAAGCTGCCACTGCCATTGCCCGTCACCCCGTTATTGGTGGCGTTGTCGATGGCCCCCTCCAGCGCCTCGGCCAGTTCATGGCCGTGCACCCGGTAGAGGGTGAGGGGAATGGCAAAGGGCAGCAGGCGTCCGGCAACGTCTGCTTCGGTCAGGGGGCCGGGCTCGAGGGAGCAGCGTACGCCCCCGGCATTGTGCAGGGCAAAGTCTACCTGACCCACCTGTTCGCGGGCACTGGCCAGCATGGCGCTCGCTACCAGGGGGGCGACCTGGCTGCCGGCGGGCAGGCTGGCATCGGGCAGGCGCTGGTGGTGGAGCGGATCGGCGAGCCGGGTCACTACGCGCCGGGTCATGGTTTCGAGCTCGGGGCGATAGCGTCTGGCCAGATGCTGTTCGAGCTCGGGGGCCGGTTCGCAGAAGTGCAGCCCCGCAGGAGGCGGGGAAGCAAAGGGCCAGGGATCCCAGGGTAACCACTCCAGCTGGCCGCGGCTTTGGCACACGCGTCCCTGCTCGTCGAAGGTGAGTTCGCACACCCCGAGACAGAGGGCGCTGTGGGCGGCGTGCAGGATGGCCACCCCGTTCACCATGAGGGGATAGCTGCCTTCGCTGTCGAGCCCGAGCGGCGCCAGATCCCCCAGCAGGCTGTGGGTGTGCCCGCCGACGATGAGGCTGAGCTCGGGGAAGCGGGTCGCCAGTCGCTTGTCCTGCGCCAGACCCAGGTGGCTGAGCAGGATGATGTGCTGGATGCCGGCGGCCTTGATCTCTTCGAGGGCACGGCTCAAGGTCTCTTCGATACCGTGGAAACGGGTGTGGGGATCGGGGCTCGCGATGGCTGCCATTTGCGGCAGCGTGATGCCGAGCAGGGCGAAGGGCACGTCGTCGATGACGCGCTTGTGCCAGGGGCGGCTTGCGTCAAACAGCCGCGGCAGTCCCTGCAGCCGCAGCGGGGCATCGGCGGGCTCCTGACGGTTGTCGATGTTGGCGGCGAGCACCGGGAAATCGAGCTGGCGCAAAAACTCCACCAGCGGCCCGTTGCCCAGATCGAATTCGTGGTTGCCGATCACCATGGCATCCGGTCGCAAGAGGGCCAGCAGGTCCGCATTGGCCCGCCCTTTGAAGCGGTTGAAGTAAAGTGACCCCTGGAAGGTATCGCCGCCATGCAGCAGCAGGCAGGTCTGGCCGGCTGCCTCGGCCTGTTGGCGCAGGGCGGTGAGCCGGGTCAGGATGCGGCCATAGCCGCCGCACTGGGTGCGCCATTCGGACTCGCCATCGGGGGAGAAGCGCATGGGGGCGCCATCGAAATGGGAGTGGCAGTCGCTGAAGTGGGCAAGTTGAACCGTCATACTCAAGGCTCGGTCCTCCTTAGGAAAAAAGAGCACCGAGTCTACTGCATGGGGTGGGGGGGATACCAGCCCGGCGGCAGCCGGGCCGGTAAAGAGTCAGGCGGGAACCATGATCTGGGTGGCGAGGATCACCACCAGCAGGCCGACGGCCACCGGCAGCGAGGTACGTTTGACCACCTCGAACGGAGAGAGATTGCCCATCCCCGCACAGGCGACCACCACCCCGGAGACCGGCGAGATGGTGCGGCCGAGGTTGGATGCCTGCAGCATGGGGATCACCAGATAGGCCGGGTTGACGCCGAGGCTGGTGGCCAAATGGGGGATGAGCTCCACGAAGGCGTAGAAGGGGGCGTTGCCGGAACCCGTGGTGAAGGCCGCCAGGGTGGTGATGACCACCAGCACCAGCATGATGACGATGCCGCCGGTACCGAAGCTCTGGGCCAGATCCAGGAGGTTGGCGATGAAACCGAGCCCCATCAGACCCTGGGCAAAGACCCCGGCACCCACCAGCAGCATCACCACGCCGGCGAAGGCGTCGGCCATGTTGCGCCAGCACACCTGCAGTCCGTCCAGCAGCTCGCGGCCGTTGCGCTTGCGCACCAGCTCCAGCAGGGCGGCCAGCACCAGGCAGATGACGATGATGGTGACGATATCGAGCTTGGGCCCCAGTTTGCCGTCAAACAGCAGCACACCGATGATGGGGGTGAAGGGCAGGATGGCGTAGAAGCCGGGGGCGTCGGTGACGAGATCGCTCGGGGCGACCGCGGCGTTGTGCTCCCCGGCCTTCTGATCCAGATAACGCTGCCAGAAGAAGTGGGTCACCGCCATGGCGGCGATGGCCACCAGGGAAATGGGCAGGGTCAGCTTGAAGGCAAACTCGATGAGCTCCATGTTCGCGGCCTGGGCGGCCATCACCACGTCCCCCGAGGTGGGGGAGAGGATGATGGCGGCCGGCGAGGCGCACACCGCCGCTGCCGCGCCACGGGAGATCCCCATGTTGACCATCAGCGGGAAGAGGGTGGCCATCAGCAGAACCCCGAGGCCAGTCGCGGAGCTCACCGCCAGCGACATGGCGCAGGCGACCAGATAGGCGGCCACCAGCAGGATGTAGGGGGACTTGATGACACAGAGGGGCTTGCTCGCGAGCTTCACCAGTATGGTGTTGGCGCCGATGTGGCTCATGTAGCCAGCAAAGCCGCACAGCACCATGATGAGCATGCCGAGGCCACCCCCCCTGTCGACCAGCAGGAAGCGCACGTATTCGAAGATGTCGGTGGCCATGTGGCCGGTGGAGGGGACGCTCGCCGGCAGCACCGCCTTGCCCATCAGGGCGGTGATCGCCAGCAGCAGCAGGCCGCCGCTGAGCAGTACCCCGGTGGCGGAGTAGCCCTTGAAGATGTAGCGACCCACGGCCAGGGTGACCAGGGTGCCGATCAGGAGTTCTATCATAAAACCTTCCCAAGAGTTGAAGTGAGGGGGTGGCCTGCCAGGGCTCACCAGAGGGTTGCGCTGGACTATCCGGTATCGGCCAACAAAAACACTGCGGATATTACCCACTAAGGAGTATTTCACCATCCATTCGATGGCAGCTTGTGATCTCGACTGCAAATCCCCGCCTGAGCCGGGGTGATGACTCGCACGTTTGCAGCAACCGGGTGCCAAGAGCGGATGACAGGGGGCTGGATCAGGGGTAATCTCCCAATCGGGTTATTAATTCATTGATTATTAATTGAAATTAAGCCGGGACTCACAAGGAGCAAAGCCGCGGACAGATGGGACTCTTCAGCAAGACAGGGGTGACGGTGGCCCTCATTTATGCCGCCTCAATCGGTGCTGCACCTTCCCACTATGCCGGTGTGAAGGTCGCCCCCGATATCAAGGTCGACTTCCAGTTCTATCGGGTCTCCGGGGCCGATGTGGGGGCCGTGATGCGCCAGATCACCGCCTTGTCGCCCACCCAGGCGGACGGGCACATCGGCAAGGCCAGCTATCAGCTCTCCTGGCAGTTGCAGACGAAGGCGACGGCGGCGCGCTGCGAGCTGGAGCAGGCCAGCGTCCGTGCCCGCATCCAGGTCAGGGTGCCCAACTGGATGGACAAGGCCCGTGCGCCCGCGAAGGAGCGCCAGAAGTGGGACAAGCTGGTGGCCGCCATGTTTGACTACGAGAGCCGTCACAAGGACATCCTGCTG
This sequence comes from Aeromonas sp. QDB18, assembly GCF_027705325.1. Classification (NCBI taxonomy): domain Bacteria; kingdom Pseudomonadati; phylum Pseudomonadota; class Gammaproteobacteria; order Aeromonadales; family Aeromonadaceae; genus Aeromonas; species Aeromonas sp. QDB18. The sequence goes on along the minus strand of NZ_JAPDBQ010000043.1, from coordinate 16,411 downwards.
GAGAGCGTGAGCCAGCTTGGCACGCGCCTCGCCCAGTTGCCGGTGACCCGGGATTGCCCAACCCTGGAGCATCAGGGCTGGCAGGCAGGGCAGGCGGTGCTGGAGGCCACCCGGGCGCGGTTCGACACCCTGGCCAGCCAGACCGATCAGGGGCGCAAGCTGGGGGTCGTCTGGCCCAGGGCTGGCTGATGACACGTGTACAGGCCCATGGACGCTCATGGGAAACATAAAAAACGGGCTGATTGAGCCCGTTTTTTATTGGTGCGCCAATAGCGTGGAGGCGGGCAGCCCCGGCTCCTGGGGAGTTAGTCGCGCAGTGGCTTGCCCCTGCGCAGCCTTCGCACCCAGTAGCGGGCGGGGTGGAGCGCCTCCAGCAGATCGGCGGCCAGCGGCAGGGGATCGCCGCAGATCTCGCTGGCGACCAGTTCGCCGCACAGGGGCGCCGAGCACAGACCCCGGGAGCCGAGCGCCCCCAGCACGTAGAGGCCGGCGTGCAGGGGCAGCGCGCTCTGCTGATCCGCGGGGGCGTTGACGTCATGATCCGCCAGCGCCGCCAACCGGGCGACGGGCCCGGCTACCGGCAGGTGATCCCGGCTGGCGCAGCGCACCCCGATGCGGGCCTGAGCACCGCTCACATCCACCTCGGCCGGCCAGCGCTGCTGGGGCACACAGGCTTGCAGCCGCGCCCTGTTCTGCTCCTGCTCGTCGGTGCGGTAAGCTAGATCGGTCTGGTTGCGGCCATAGCTGGCCCCGATACAGTGCGCGCCGTTGTGGGCCGGTGTGAGGTAGCCATCGTAGCAGAGCACGGTCTTGAGCTGGCTCAAGCCAGCCGTGGTCGGCACATGGCTCACCTGACCGCGCACCGGATAGAGCGGCAGCTCGGCAAAGGGGAGAAGGGCTGGCAACTGATGCCCGGCCGCCACCACCAGATTGGGGGCGTGCCACTGGCGGCCATCCCGGCTCTCCACTCGCCAGCCATCGGCCTCTTCGGCAATACGCGTTACAGCGGCATTGAACAGCACTTCCAGCCGCCCGCTGGCCTGCGCCTCCCTGATGGCGGCGCGGGTGAGATCCGCCGGACAGAGCCAGCCCCCCAGGGGATAGCTCACACCATCCGCATCGCAGGGCAGGCCGACCACCTGCTCAACCTCCGCTGCCGAGAGTGGGTGCATCAGCTCGGGGGGGAAGAGTCCCTGGCTCATCTTGGCAAGCTTGGCGGCGGATTTGTCGTCGTAGCCGAGTTGGGTTACGCCACACAGGGAGAAGGCGACGGGGTGGTGCTTCGCCAGGGCCAGCAGCCGGTTTCTGGCAAAGCCAAAGGCCAGCGAATAGAAGCGCGACAGGGCATCGTGCTCGCCGTTGAGCAGGGGGTAGAGGGCTCCTTGTCGATTGCCGGAGGCGCCGCTGGCCGGTTCGCCATTTTCGCACAGCAAGGTGACGTGCCGACCCCGCTCCACCAGAGAGAGCGCCGTCATGGCGGAAGCGATGCCGCCACCGATGATGAGCACCTCTCCCTCCCGCCCTGCGGGGCGGGCATACCAGGGGGCGATGCTCTGCTGCGGCACTTTGCCTTCCCGAACACCCGCCAGCATCTCCCGCTTGCTGCCGTGGCCCTTCACCTTCTTCATGGCAAAGCCGGCGGCAATCAGCCCCCGTCGCACGAAACCGGCGCAGGTAAAGGTCGAGAGGGTGGCATCGGGGCGGGCGAGGCGAGCGAGATCTTCGAAGAGATCCTGGGTCCACATCTCTGGGTTCTTGGCAGGGGAGAAACCGTCCAGATACCAGGCGTCCACCAGACCGGTTGCCGGATGGGGCACCTGAGGCAGCATCTCCTTGATGTCGCCAAACCAGAGATCGAGGCGGATGCGGCCATCGGCAAAGAGCAGGCGATGGCAGCCGGAGACCGGCAGCGGCCACTGGTCGATGAGAGGCTGGCTCAAGGTGGCAAGCTCGGGCCAGGCGGCCAGGGCCTTGCGCAGATCGGCCTGGGTAAGGGGGTATTTCTCGACGCTGATGAAGTGCAGCCGGGATCCGTTGCCGGACAGGGGGGCCCGTTCCAGAAAAGCGGCCATTGTGGCCAGAAAGTTAAGTCCTGTACCGAAACCTGTTTCACCAATCACGAAACTGTCACTATCGTGGTGCGAAAATCGCTCTGGCAGTCGATTTTGCTGCAAAAAGACGTAGCGGGTTTCACTTAGACCGTTATCATTGGAAAAGTACACATCCCCGAACTCACTGGAGACTGGAGTTCCCGCTTCGTTCCAGTCCAATCGGGCATGATGTAAGGATGTTTGACTCACGTTTTCCTCGGCTCGCGTCACAAAATCGCGGGCATTCTACGTGAAAGCAGACCAGTTTGGCAGCCGAAAGCGGGTAGACTCGGTGCCAGTTTTTCCAGACGAGATGAATTAATGAGAAGAGCAGTGATCACCGGTATCGGCGTCATCTCCAGTATCGGCAACAACAAGGAAGAGGTGCTGGCCTCCCTGAAAGCAGGCAAATCCGGCATCACCTATTCCGAGCAGTTCGAGCAGTACAACCTGCGCAGCCGTGTCTGGGGTAACATCAAACTCGATCCGTCTGAACTGATCGACCGTAAAGTCATGCGTTTCATGGGTGACGCCGCGGCCTACGCCTACCTCTCCATGCAGCAGGCCATCGAAGATGCCGGCCTGCCGGAAGAGATGGTCTCCAACGAGCGTACCGGCATCGTGACCGGTTCCGGCGGCGCCTCCGGCAAGAACACCTCCGAATCTGCCGATATCGCCCGTGAAAAGGGCGTCAAGCGGGTGGGTCCCTACATGGTGCCACGTACCATGTCTTCCACCACCTCAGCCTGTCTTGCCACCCCGTTCAAGATAAAAGGTGTCAACTACACCATCAGCTCCGCCTGTGCGACCTCTGCCCACTGCATCGGTCACGCCCTGGAACTGATCCAGCTTGGCAAGCAGGACATCATCTTTGCCGGTGGCGGCGAGGAGCTGGACTGGTCTTCCACCATCCAGTTCGACGCCATGGGCGCGCTCTCCACCAAGTACAACGACAACCCGGAAAAAGCGTCCCGCACCTATGATGCGGACCGCGACGGCTTCGTCATCTCCGGTGGTGGCGGCATCCTGGTGGTCGAGGAGCTGGAACACGCCCTGGCCCGTGGTGCCCACATCTACGCCGAAATCACCGGTTACGGTGCGACCTCCGACGGCTACGACATGGTGGCCCCGAGTGGTGAAGGCGCCGTGCGTTGCATGAAGATGGCGATGCAGGGTGTCGGCAAGGTGGACTACATCAACACTCACGGTACCTCTACTCCGGTTGGTGACACCAAGGAGCTGGAAGCCATTCAGACCCTGTTTGGCAGCAATGCACCCAAGCTCTCCGCCACCAAGGCGATGACCGGCCATGCCCTGGGCGCCGCCGGCGTGCACGAGGCCGTCTACTCCCTGCTGATGATGGAACACGGCTTCATCGCCCCCAGCATCAACATCGAGAACCTGGACGAGAAAGCCGTGGGCCTGCCCATCGTGCGTGAATACGAAGCGGCCGACCTCAATACCGTCATGTCCAACAGCTTCGGCTTTGGCGGTACCAACGCCTCTCTGGTGTTCAGCAAGTTCAAGGCTTGATCTTCCTGTGGGGAGCACAACGCGAAATAGAAAAAGGCGCCGAAAGGCGCCTTTTTTATTGAACTCTTTTTATTGAATTCTTTTTATTGAACTCTGCTGATGGTTCCCGGTTTGGGACCGCTGTCAGCCAGGGGCAACCGCATATAGACTGCCCCGTCACCATACTCCACCAGCGATTTGCCGGTGTCGGCGGGCACAAACCCCTGCTTGCGCCAGAAGGCGGGGGCATCCTGAACCGCCACCAGGCCTGCATGGCGATATCCTGCATGGCTCGCGAAAGCGAGCGCCCTTGCCAGCAGTCGCTGTCCGACACCCAGGCCGCGTGCCTTGCTCGAGACAGCGAGATCGTGCAGATAGAACTCGTCGTGACCGGCCAGCGCCTTCATCGGCACCGAGAGGGGCGGGGGCTGGTGGGCACGCCAGGGGTGGCAGAGCAGGTAACCCAGCACCTTGCCCTGACGCTCGGCCACCCAGCAGGAGGCGGGGGCCAGCTCGGTTTTGTTCTGCATCACCTCGAGGGGCTCGGGTTCGAACTGGTGATAACACTCGTGCTGGATGGCCATGATGGCGGGCCAGTCTGGCGTGCGGATGGTGCGGATCGTGATCATGATGCGGGTCGGGTCCGTACTCAAACCGTGGCAAAAAGGGCTGACAGCATACCCCAGAGAGCACACAAACGAAACCGGGTTACCTGTCAGCGACTCGTCAGCGAACCGGTTCCTTGCTCACGACCTTGATCAGCTGGTAGCGCAAGGAAGGGGCATCGGCCGGCACATCGGCAAGTTGCTCCTTGCTCACTTCGAGTTGATAGCGAAAGCCCGGTTCAAAGGTGAAGCCTTCGATCTGCTGATAGAAGAGACTCCAGCTCTCGCCCGGCTGACTGCGCACCTGCATGCACTTCATGGGGGCGACACCGACGCAGTCTGCCAGCTTGTCCTGGATATAGAGGGTTTCGGTGGTCGGGGCGCTCTGGCAGGCGCTGAGCAGGAGGGCGGAGCTGAGGAGCAGGGGAGATTTCATGATGAGTGTCCTTGGCGTAAAAGGGCGCGATTAAACCTGCAAAAGAAAAGGCGGTCAATGACCGCCTTTGTAACAAACCATGACAGATCGGGCTCAGCGCTGGTCGAGGGGCACGAACTCGCGCAGAGGCTGACCGGTGTAGAGCTGACGGGGACGGCCGATCTTCTGATCCGGGTCTGAGTGCATCTCGTTCCAGTGGGCAATCCAGCCGATGGTACGGGAGATGGCGAAGATCACGGTGAACATGGACATGGGGATACCGATGGCCTTCATGATGATGCCGGAGTAGAAGTCCACGTTCGGGTAGAGCTTCTTCTCGATGAAGTAGGGGTCGGACAGCGCGATGCGTTCCAGCTCCATGGCCACGTCCAGCAGCGGATCCTTGATCTGCAGCTCGGTCAGTACCTCGTGGCAGGTTTCACGCATCACGGTGGCACGGGGATCGTGGTTCTTGTAAACCCGGTGACCGAAGCCCATCAGACGGAACGGATCGTTCTTGTCCTTGGCCTTGGCAATGTACTCGGGGATGCGATCCACGGAGCCAATCTCTTCGAGCATCTTGAGGCAGGCTTCGTTGGCACCACCGTGGGCCGGGCCCCACAGGGAGGCGATCCCCGCGGCGATACAGGCAAACGGGTTGGCACCGGAAGAACCGGCCAGACGCACGGTGGAGGTGGAGGCGTTTTGCTCATGATCCGCATGCAGGGTGAAGATGCGGTCCATGGCGCGCTCGACGATGGGGTTGACCTTGTACTCTTCGGTCGGCACGCCAAACATCATGTGCAGGAAGTTGCCTGCATAGGAGAGGGCGTTGCGCGGCTGCATGAAGGGCTGGCCGATGGAGTACTTGTAACACATGGCGGCCAGGGTCGGCATCTTGGAGAGCAGACGGAAGGCACAGATCTCGCGATGCTCCTCGTTGTTGATGTCGAGGGCGTCGTGATAGAAGGCGGACAGCGCGCTGACCACGCCGCACATGACGGCCATGGGGTGGGCGTCGCGGCGGAAGCCGCGGAAGAAGAAGGCGATCTGCTCGTGCACCATGGTGTGGCGGGTGACCAGACGTTCAAATTCCGCATATTGGGTCTTGGTGGGGGCCTCGCCGTAGAGCAGGATGTAGCAGACTTCGAGGTAGCTGGCCTGGGTGGCCAACTGGGCGATGGGGTAACCGCGGTGCAGCAAGACACCCTGGTCGCCATCGATGTAGGTGATGGAAGATTTGCAAGAACCGGTGGCCATGAAGCCGGGGTCGAAGGTGAAATATCCTTGCGTGCCCAGCTTTCTGACATCGATCACATCGGGTCCAACGGTACCGGAGAGGATCGGCAATTCAACCGGCTCTTTTCCGGGCAGATGTAGGGTGGCTATCTTATCAGCCATAGCACGTCTCCTTTGCTCTTTTATAATTTGGTTCCAGCCCTACTTTATTACGACTGTTATGACGCTGGCAAAGGTTCTTACCCGTACCACGGCGGCTGGAGCGCCTTATTTGAACCAGAGAACCATGTCTTTGTCAATTTTGCTGGATGATCATTAATGACTTGTTAAAGCTGTTGTGAGATCTGGTTTACGGTTTTGGATTTTCTGTGTAGCTATTTGATTGTCATTGGTTAAGGCCGCCGATATACTGCGCCACGTGGGTGATGGTCGTCGGTGTTTGAAACGCTTTCGCAAAGCCAGATGTGATATCGAAAATGTTATTTTTGGCTTTCCTGAGTTGTTTTGGTAACAAAAACCTAACAAATGCCACTCCTCGCCCTCAAAGCGTGTGAAAACAATAACTAACGTGCTCAATGGAGCTGAGTGGGCAAAGCCGTGAAAAACAAACAGAGACCTGTAAACCTCGACCTACAGACGATCAGCTTTCCTGTCACCGCCATCGCTTCCATCTTGCATCGTGTCTCAGGGGTCATCACCTTTGTGGCATTGGCCATCTTGCTGTGGATGCTTGGTACTTCACTCGCCTCTCCCGAAGGATTTGAATCGGTCGTTGCCATCATGGACAACTTCCTGGTCAAGTTCGTGCTGTGGGGGATCCTGACCGCGCTGGCTTACCACATCGTGGGCGGTCTGCGGCACCTGGTCATGGACATGGGCTATTGGGAAGAGCTGGAATCCGGTAATCAGAGTGCCCGTGTGGCCTTCGTGATCACCGCGGTTTTGGCGGTATTGGCGGGGGTACTGGTATGGTAACCAATTCTGCAACTTTCGGGCGCAGCGGTGTTCATGATTACATCCTGATCCGCGCCACCGCCCTCATCATGACGTGCTACGTCCTCTATCTGGTTGGCTTTGTCGCGTTCAACGACATCACCTACGAGGTGTGGACCGGCTTCTTCTCCAACACCTTCACCAAGGTCTTCACCCTGCTGACACTCGTATGCGTCTTGATCCACGCTTGGATCGGTCTGTGGCAGGTGCTGACCGACTATATCAAGCCGGTCGGACTGCGCGGTGCGCTGCAGTTTGTGCTGGTGGTGGTGCTGTTTGTCTATGTGATGACGGGTTTCGTCGTGCTGTGGGGTGTGTAAGGTGACTATTCCAACTCGTGAATTTGATGCGGTCGTGATCGGTGCCGGTGGCGCCGGTATGCGCGCCGCGCTGCAGATTGCCCAGTCCGGCAAGAGCTGCGCCCTGTTATCCAAGGTTTTCCCGACCCGTTCCCACACGGTCTCCGCCCAGGGCGGGATCACGGTCGCCCTGGGCAATGCCCACGACGACAACTGGCAGTGGCACATGTATGACACCGTCAAGGGCTCCGATTACATCGGTGATCAGGAAGCCATCGAATACATGTGCAAGACCGGCCCCGAGGCCATCTATGAGCTGGAGAACATGGGCTTGCCTTTCTCCCGCTTTGATAACGGTACCGTCTACCAGCGTCCGTTCGGCGGTCAGTCCAAGAACTTCGGCGGCGAGCAGGCTGCCCGCACCGCGGCGGCAGCCGACCGCACCGGTCACGCCCTGCTGCACACCCTGTATCAACAAAACGTCAAGAACAAGACCACCGTCTTCTCCGAGTGGTATGCCCTGGATCTGGTGAAGAACCAGGATGGTCATATCGTTGGCTGTACCGCCATCGACATGGAGAGCGGTGAAGTCGTCTACTTCAAGGCCAAGGCCACCGTGCTCGCCACTGGCGGCGCCGGTCGCATCTACCAGTCCACCACCAACGCACACATCAACACCGGTGACGGCGTCGGCATGGCGCTGCGTGCCGGGGTCGGCGTGCAGGACATGGAGTTCTGGCAGTTCCACCCGACCGGCATCGCCGGGGCAGGGGTACTGGTGACCGAAGGTTGCCGCGGTGAAGGCGGCTACCTGCTGAACAAGGACGGCGAGCGCTTCATGGAGCGTTATGCGCCGAACGCCAAGGACCTGGCCGGTCGCGACGTGGTGGCCCGTTCCATCATGATCGAGATCCGCGAAGGCCGTGGCTGCGACGGTCCCTGGGGCCCGCACATCAAGCTCAAGCTGGATCACCTCGGCAAAGAGGTGCTGGAATCCCGTCTGCCGGGCATCTGCGAGCTCTCTCGCACCTTCGCCCACGTGGATCCGGTCAAAGAGCCCATCCCCATCATCCCGACCTGCCACTACATGATGGGCGGCGTGCCGACCAGCGTGAACGGCCAGTGCCTGACCCAGGACAAGGATGGCAACGACGTGCCGGTGGTCGGTCTGTTCGCGGTGGGCGAGATCGCCTGCGTCTCCGTGCACGGTGCCAACCGTTTAGGTGGCAACTCCCTGCTGGATCTGGTGGTGTTCGGTCGTGCTGCCGGCATGCACCTGGTGGAGACCCTTGGTTCGATGGAGCACGGCGTGGAAGCCACCGACGCCGACATCGCCAAGGCGCTGGAGCGCTTCAACCGCTGGGAAAACAACCGTGACGGGGAAGACCCGGCCCAGATCCGCAAGGATCTGCAGCGCTGCATGCAGAACAACTTCTCCGTGTTCCGGGAAGGGGATGCCATGGCAGAAGGGCTGGCCGAGCTGAAACTCATCCGCGAGCGTCTCAAGAACGCCCGTCTGGACGACACCTCCAAGGAGTTCAATACCCAGCGCATCGAGTGCCTGGAGCTGGACAACCTGATGGAGACCGCCTATGCCACCGCGGTGGCGGCGAACTTCCGTACCGAGAGTCGTGGCGCCCACAGCCGCTTCGACTTCCCGGAGCGTGACGATGAGAGCTGGCTGTGCCACAGCCTCTATCATCCGGACACCGAGTCCATGACCCGTCGCGCTGTCAACATGTCACCCAAGACCCGTGAGGCGTTCCCGCCCAAGGTCCGGACTTACTGATTGCGGAGCCAAGCACAATGAACGTCATATTCTCTGTCTACAGATACAATCCGGACGTTGATAACGTCCCGTATATGAAGGATTATCGTCTTGATATTCCTGAAGGTTCCGACATGATGGTGCTCGACGCACTGATCCAGCTCAAGGAGCTGGATCCCACGCTCGCCTTCCGCCGCTCCTGCCGCGAAGGGGTATGTGGATCTGACGGTCTCAACATGAATGGCAAGAACGGTCTGGCCTGCATCACGCCGCTCTCCGATCTCTTGAAGAAGGGCAGCAAGGTCGTCATTCGGCCCTTGCCCGGTCTGCCGGTGATCCGGGATCTGGTGATCGACATGACCCAGTTCTACACCCAGTGGGAGAAGGTCAAACCCTTCCTCATCAACGACGAAAAACTGCCGCCCGTGCGTGAGCACCTGCAATCCCCCGAAGAGCGCGCCAAGCTGGATGGCCTGTACGAGTGCATACTCTGTGCCTGCTGCTCCACCTCTTGCCCCTCCTTCTGGTGGAACCCGGACAAGTTCATCGGTCCGGCCGGCCTGCTCGCCGCCTATCGCTGGCTGGCGGACAGCCGCGATACTGCGGCCAGTGAGCGACTGGGCAACCTGGATGACGCCTTCAGCGTGTTCCGCTGCCACGGCATCATGAACTGCGTGAACGTCTGTCCCAAGGGCTTGAACCCGACCAAGGCCATCGGTCAGATCAAGTCGATGTTGCTCAACCGGGCCGTGTAGTATCGGGGCCAGGGCGCCTTGCGCCGGGCCCGACCTCTGGATAGCCATCCCGCCCCGGGATGGCTATGACCCTACAAGCTGCAGTGCAGCGAACAAGATGTACAAGGGATAGAAATGCATAACGGCGTGATGAAGGCCTGGTTGGAGTCATCTCACCTGGCTGGTGCGAATGCAAGCTACATTGAGGATTTGTACGAATCCTTCCTGGAGAACCCCGACTCCGTTGCCGACGAATGGCGCAGCCTGTTCCAGTCGCTGCCCCAGGTCAACGGACATGCAGTAGAACAACCCCACTCCCAGGTTCGCGACTATTTCCGCCGCCTGGCCAAGGACTCCTCCCGTTACAGCGCTCCCGTCTCCGATCCCCAGGTGGATGCCAAACAGGTTCGCGTACTGCAACTGATAAACGCCTTCCGCTTCCGCGGTCACCAGAACGCCAACCTGGACCCCCTGGGTCTGTGGCAGCGCGAGCCGGTCGCCGAGCTGGATCCGGCCTTCCACAACCTGCAAGGTGCAGACATGGAGGCCACCTTCAATGTGGGCTCCTACGCCATCGGTCGCGAGACCATGGTGCTCTCCGATCTGTATGCCTCGCTGAAGAAAACCTATTGCGGCAGCATCGGCGCCGACTACATGCACCTCACCTCCACCGAGGAGAAGCGCTGGCTGCAAGACAGGCTGGAATCCATCGAAGGGAAGGGCAACTATACCCTCGAAGAGAAGACCCGCTTCCTCGAGAGCCTGACCGCCGCCGAAGGGCTGGAAAAATACCTGGGTGCCAAGTTCCCGGGGGCCAAGCGTTTCTCCCTGGAAGGGGGCGATGCCATGGTGCCCATGCTCAAAGAGCTTATTCGCCGCGCCGGTGAGCAGGGTTGCAAGGAAGCCGTCATCGGCATGGCCCACCGTGGTCGCCTCAACGTGCTCATCAACGTGCTGGGCAAGCGCGCCCAGGACCTGTTCGACGAGTTTGCCGGCAAGCACGGCGAATCTTGGGGCACAGGGGACGTGAAGTACCACATGGGCTTCTCCTCCGACTTCGCCACCCCGGGCGGCAACGTCCACCTGGCGCTCGCCTTCAACCCGTCTCACCTCGAGATCGTCAACCCCGTGGTCATCGGCTCCGTGCGTGCCCGTATGGACCGTCGCGGTGACAAGGACGGCTCCAGCGTCCTGCCCATCACCATCCACGGTGACTCCGCCATCGCGGGGCAGGGGGTCGTTGCCGAGACCTTCAACATGTCCCAGACCCGTGCCTATGGAGTGGGCGGCACGGTGCGCATCGTCATCAACAACCAGGTGGGCTTCACCACCTCCTATATCCGTGACCTGCGCTCCACCGAATATTGCACCGACATCGCCAAGGCGGTGCAGGCCCCTGTGCTGCACGTCAACGGGGATGACCCGGAAGCCGTGGTGCTGGTGACCCAGATTGCCCTGGATTACCGCAACACCTTCAAGCGCGACGTGGTGATCGAGCTGGTCTGCTACCGTCGTCACGGCCACAACGAGGCTGACGAGCCGAGCGCGACCCAGCCCCTGATGTACCAGAAGATCAAGCAGCACCCGACCCCGCGCAAGATCTACGCCGATCAGCTGATCGCCGAAGGAGCCATCGCGCCGGAGCTGGCCACCACGCTAGTCAACGACTATCGCGACACCCTGGATCGGGGCGAGCGGGTGAGCAAGGAGTGGCGCCCTATGGAGCTGCACTCCGTGGACTGGACGCCGTATCTGGGTCACGACTGGGCCATGGCCTATGACAGCACTGTGCCCATGGATCATCTGAAGGCCCTGGGTGAGCGCATCAGCCAGTACCCGGCGACCCATGTGCTGCAACGTCAGGTCGAGAAGATCTACGAAGACCGTCGCTTGATGGCCGCCGGTGAGAAGCTGGTGGACTGGGGCTTCGCCGAGACTCTGGCCTACGCCACCCTGGTGGACAAGGGATCCCGCATTCGCTTTACCGGGGAAGACTCCGGCCGCGGTACCTTCTTCCATCGCCACGCCGTGCTGCACAGTCAGACCGATGCCAGCACCTACACTCCGCTGTGCAACCTGCATGACGAGCAGGGCCCGTTCGAGGTGTACGACTCCGTGCTGACCGAGAACGCGGTCCTGGCGTTCGAGTATGGCTACGCCAGCGCGGAGCCGGCCGGTCTCACCATCTGGGAAGCCCAGTTCGGTGACTTCGCCAACTGCGCCCAGGTGGTGGTGGATCAGTTCCTCTCCTCCGGCGAGCAGAAGTGGGGCCGGATGTGTGGCCTGACCATGCTGCTGCCCCACGGTTACGAGGGTCAGGGCCCGGAGCACTCTTCCGCCCGTCTGGAGCGTTACCTGCAGATGTGCGCCCAGCACAACATGCAGGTGTGCGTGCCCTCCACCCCGGCGCAGGTGTTCCACATGCTGCGTCGCCAGGTAGTGCGCCCCATGCGCCGTCCGCTCATCGTGATGACGCCCAAATCCCTTCTGCGCCACCCGCTGGCGGTGAGCAAGCTCGAAGAGCTGGCAGAGGGCACCTTCCAGAACGCCATCGGCGAAATCGATGCGCTGGATCCCAAAGGCGTCAAGCGCGTGGTCTTCTGCTCCGGCAAGGTCTACTACGACCTGCTCGATGCCCGTCGCAAGGCGGAGCAGCAGGACGTGGCCCTGGTACGGATCGAGCAGCTCTACCCCTTCCCGGAAGAGGAAGTGCGCGCCATCCTGGCCGATTACAGCCATGTCACCGACTTCGTCTGGTGTCAGGAGGAGCCGCAGAACCAGGGCGCCTGGTACAGCACCCGTCATCACTACGACAGCGTGCTGCCAAGCCATGCCCGTCTGCGTTATGCCGGCCGCCCGGCCTCGGCCTCACCGGCTGTCGGTTACATGTCCGTCCACGCCAAGCAGCAAAAAGCCCTGGTGGAAGACGCCCTTACCCTGGAATAACGAGTTGTGGATGAGAGGGCCCGTGTCGGGACCCTCTCTGACCTGGAACAAGCCTGCTGGCCAAGAAGTAACAAGGAACTGATTACATGACTATCGAGATCAAGGTACCGGACCTGCCGGAATCAGTGGCAGATGCCACCATCGCGACCTGGCACAAGAAACCGGGTGATCTGGTTGCCCGTGACGAAGTGCTGGTTGACATCGAAACCGATAAAGTCGTGCTGGAAGTGCCCGCGCCGGAAGCCGGCGTACTGGGCGACATCCTGCAGAGCGAAGGGGCCACCGTGCTCTCCCGCCAGCTGATCGCCATGCTCAAGCCGGCCCCCGTTGCCGGTGAAGCGACCAGCGAGAAGCCGGTGGAAGCCGTGGCCGATGACGCTGCCGATGGCCTGAGCCCTTCCGTGCGCCGCATGGTGGCCGAGCACGACATCGACGTCGCCAAGCTGACCGGCACCGGCAAGGGTGGTCGTGTCACCAAGGAAGACGTGGAAGCCTTCATCAAGAATCTGGGCAAGGCTCCGGTGGCTGCGCCGACTGCTGCCGCTCCTATGGCTGCCGCACCGGTCGCGCCGCTGGCCGGTCGCACCGAGAAGCGCGTGCCCATGACCCGTCTGCGCAAGCGCATCGCCGAGCGTCTGCTGGAGGCCAAGAACACCACCGCCATGCTGACCACTTTCAACGAGATCAACATGGCGCCCATCATGAAGCTGCGCAAGCAGTACGGCGAGATCTTCGAGAAGAAGCACGGCATCAAGCTCGGCTTCATGTCCTTCTATGTGAAGGCCGTGGTCGAATCCCTCAAGCGCTACCCGGAAGTGAACGCGGCGCTGGACGGTGACGACATCGTCTACCACAACTACTTCGACGTCAGCATCGCCGTCTCCACCCCCCGTGGTCTGGTGACCCCGGTGCTGCGCGACTGCGACAACATGAGCCTGGCCGATATCGAGAAGGCCATCAAAGACCTGGCCGGCAAGGGCCGTGACGGCAAGCTGACCGTGGATGAACTGACCGGCGGCAACTTCACCATCACCAATGGTGGCGTGTTCGGCTCCCTGATGTCCACCCCCATCATCAACCCGCCCCAGAGCGCCATTCTGGGTATGCACAAGATCCAGGACCGCCCCATGGCCGTTGACGGCAAGGTCGAGATCCTGCCGATGATGTACCTGGCGCTCTCCTACGATCACCGCATCATCGACGGCCGCGAGTCCGTGGGCTTCCTGGTCTCCATCAAGGAGCTGCTGGAAGACCCGACCCGTCTGCTGCTGGATGTCTGAGCAAGCGTGACTGAAAGATAACGAGGGGCCGCCCAGGCCCCCATTCACAGGGGATTGAGAAACACGAGCCCCGGACGGAAATACCTACAACACGGATAGAGCATCTATGAATCTGCATGAATATCAGGCAAAACAGCTGTTTGCCGAGTATGGCCTGCCGGTCTCCGAAGGTTATGCCTGTGCCACCCCGCAGGAAGCGGCCGAAGCGGCCGACAAGATTGGCGGCAACACCTGGGTCGTCAAGTGCCAGGTCCACGCCGGTGGCCGCGGCAAGGCGGGCGGCGTCAAGCTGGCCAAGAGCAAGGACGAGATCCGCGCCTTCGCCCAAAACTGGCTCGGCAAGAACCTGGTGACCTATCAGACTGACGCCAATGGTCAGCCGGTTACCAAGATCCTGGTGGAGTCCTGCACCGACATCGCCAAGGAACTGTACCTGGGCGCCGTGGTCGACCGTGGCTCTCGACGCGTGGTCTTCATGGCTTCCACCGAAGGTGGTGTGGAGATTGAGAAAGTCGCCCACGAAACCCCGGAACTCATTCACAAGGCTGCCATCGATCCCCTGGTAGGCCCGCAGCCTTATCAGGCCCGCGAGCTGGCCTTCAAGCTGGGTCTGGTCGGTGATCAGATCAAGCAGTTCACCAAGATCTTCATGGGCCTGGGCCAGATGTTCCTGGACTGCGACTTCGCCCTGCTGGAGATCAACCCCCTGGTCATCACCGACAAGGGCAACCTGCACTGCCTCGACGGCAAGATCAACATCGACGCCAACGCCCTGTACCGTCAGCCCAAGCTGCGCGAGATGCACGACCCGTCCCAGGATGACCCCCGCGAAGCGCACGCCGCCCAGTGGGAGCTGAACTATGTGGCGCTCGATGGCAACATCGGCTGCATGGTCAACGGCGCGGGCCTGGCCATGGGCACCATGGACATCGTCAACCTGCACGGCGGTTCCCCGGCCAACTTCCTGGACGTCGGCGGCGGCGCCACCAAGGAGCGCGTGACCGAGGCCTTCAAGATCATCCTCTCCGACAGCAAGGTACAAGCCGTGCTGGTCAACATCTTTGGCGGCATCGTGCGCTGCGACATGATCGCGGAAGGCATCATCGGCGCCGTCAAGGAAGTGGGGGTGAAAGTGCCCGTGGTGGTGCGTCTGGAAGGCAACAACGCCGAACTGGGTGCCCGTAAACTGGCCGACAGCGGCCTCAATATCATCGCCGCAACGAGTCTGACTGACGCAGCTCAGCAAGTGGTAAAAGCAGCGGAGGCCAAATAATGAGCGTTCTGATCAACAAAGACACCAAGGTGATCTGCCAGGGCTTTACCGGCGGTCAGGGTACCTTCCACTCCGAACAGGCCATTGCCTACGGTACCCAGATGGTCGGCGGCGTCTCCCCGGGCAAGGGCGGCACCACTCACCTGGGCCTGCCTGTGTTCAACACCGTCCGTGACGCCGTGGAAGCCACCGGCGCCACTGCCTCCGTCATCTATGTGCCGGCGCCGTTCTGTAAGGACGCCATCCTGGAAGCCATCGATGCCGGCATCAAGCTGATTGTCACCATCACCGAAGGCATCCCGAACCTGGACATGCTGGACGTCAAGGTGAAGCTGCAGGAAACCGGCGTGCGGATGATCGGCCCCAACTGCCCGGGTGTCATCACCCCGGGTGAGTGCAAGATTGGCATCATGCCGGGCCACATCCACAAGCCGGGCAAGGTGGGCATCGTCTCCCGCTCCGGCACTCTGACCTACGAAGCGGTCAAGCAGACCACGGACGAGGGCTTCGGCCAGTCCACCTGCGTCGGTATCGGTGGCGACCCCATCCCGGGCTCCAACTTTATCGACATCCTCGAGATGTTCCAGAATGACCCGCAGACCGAAGCCATCGTGATGATCGGCGAGATCGGCGGCAACGCCGAAGAGGACGCGGCTGCCTACATCAAGGCCCACGTCACCAAGCCGGTGGTCTCCTACATCGCGGGTGTCACCGCACCGGCTGGCAAGCGCATGGGTCATGCGGGCGCCATCATCGCCGGTGGTAAAGGCACCGCGGCCGAGAAATTTGCCGCCCTGGATGATGCCGGCGTGAAAACCGTGCGCTCCTTGGCCGATATCGGCAAGGCCCTGCGTGAAGTGACCGGCTGGTAATTCCTTCAAGCCAGTTATCTCTGATAAAAATGCCGCCCAATGGGCGCAATGCTGTTCAGATAAGCACATTTTTGACTAATTATTCATAAATGCGACTTGAGTTGGGGGAGCAAGGCTGTTTCCAGTCGATGTTCCTTCAGCCTTTATCCAGCGTGGCTTGCAATAGAAAGAGGGAGGCATCATGCCTCCCTCATTTTTAGCCCTGATACTACGTGGACTGGAACTCAAATTCTCTTAAGTGAACAGCATTGCGCCCAATGGGCGGCTTTTTTATGGATATCTTTGACTTGTTGAAAATTATCTGTAAGAAACTCGCTGCGGGGCAGTTGCCATACGCTCGGAGCGAAGCATTTACCAAGGCATCTTGCGGAATACTGCTTCCGGT
>NZ_JAPDBQ010000042.1:0-27712 GCF_027705325.1 Aeromonas sp. QDB18 | reverse complement strand
GGCATATGGATTTAGGGACTCAGAATACTTTTTTCTGAAAATCAAGGCGGCCTTCCCCGGAAAGCCGCGATGAACCTCTTTTTTCATTCTCCGTCAGGCAATCCAGCGTGGCAGCCGGGGAGCCAGGCGGTCGATCAGGCGATCCGACACGGGAGTGAGCAACAGCAGCGGCAGGCAGATCAGGGAGAGGCAAAGAGCGCCCACATAGACGTCCGTCATCCAGTGCGCACCAGCCAGGATGCGGGGCGCCGAAAACAGGGGCACCATCACCACCGCAACTACCCCGGCCCAGCGCGGCAGATAGCGCAGGGCAAAACCGGCGAAGATCATCAGGAAGAGGGCGTGATCACCGGGGAAGCTGTCACCGGCGGAGTCCTTGGTGGGAATCGCACTGATCTCGGTCAGGCGCAGAGCCCCGTCCACCATCAAGGTGGGGCTGGGACGGCTGACCGGCAACAGATGCCCGAGCTGATTGATCACCAGAGCCCCCAGCAGCATCACGACCCCCATGGCCACCAGACGACGGCGCTCCTGCCCGTCGGCACGGAAGAAGCAACCGGCAAGGATCCCGCCCATGCAGGCCAGCGCGGCCAGATCGAACAGGCGGTTGTTGGTGATGGCCACCAGATCGGCCCAACGGGGGGAGTGGCCAATCCAGCCATTGACCAGCTGGAAGAGGGCGAGATCCCACCCATCCCAGGGGCCGTGCTCAGGCAGGGCGCCCCAACTGAAGGCGATGAGGCCCCCGGCCAGATAGAAAGGAATGAACTTGCTCATGCCGACGTGTCCTTCGAAAAACGCTCATTCTAGGCCAGCCGCAAGATGACTTGCATCACAAAAGTGTAAGAATTCGTGTAACAAAGGTATTCCATCGGCTCTTCTTTTGGCGCCGCCGACCGGTTGGGCAAGCGCGCCCCCTCCTTGGCTCTCCCACCGGTTGCGGCTAGTATGGGCGCTCCCTTCGTTCAGGATGATGATGATGCGCAGCTACCTTCGCATGATGTTGTTTGCCCTCGGTTTGCTGGCAGGTGTACAGATCCCCGGGCTGGTCGATCTCTACTTCCAGCGGCTGGATGCCCGGCTGCAGCAGGCAGGTCTGGCGCTGGCCCCCTTCCAGCGCACGGCGGACCAGCACTTCAATGGCGATCTGCAGGCGCTGGTCGCCCATTACGATGCCAGCCAGGATCCCGTCTTCACCCAGGATGCCACCAGCCTCCAGCAACTGGTGAACCAGCAGCAGCACCTTCAGGGGGAGATCGCCGTGCGGGAGAGTCCCTGGTACCAGCAGCTCTCCCACCTGTTGCTGCGCGCCGATCCCGCCCTCTGGCAGGATACCCTGCACAACTACGGCTATGTGGTCCCCCTCAAACAGGCCGCCATTTTCTGCGGCGTGGCGGCGGGTCTGCTGGCCTCCCTGGCGGGGGATCTGCTGCTCGGCCTCCTGCTGCTGCCATTTCGCTCCCGCCAGCGCGTCCCCCGTCACGGCCTGCGCTGATCCCCTCTCACTGCCAACCGGGGGGCCCGCCCCGGTTGGCGGCTACTCGAAGGGTTCGAGATAGGCTTCTATGGCCTTCTTCAGCCAGGCCAGCACCTTGCCGTGATGGGCGTTCTCCGACAGATAGACTCCGTAATCGCGCCACTGCAGGCTGAACTTGTGCTTCAGGGTCAGCAGCTCCCCCTGGCGCAGCTGGCTCTGGATAAGGGGTGAAGGCAGCACCGCCCAGCCCAGACCATCCAGCACCGCATCCCGCATCAGTTCGAAACTCGACAACCCGATATGCTGCCCCCCGATGGGCAGCAGGCTCTTGACCGAAAACGCGTCCACATAGGAGAGAGTGACCTGAGTGTGATCGGTCAGATCCTGCTGCAACACCCGCTTCAGCCCAGCCAGCGGGTGGCTTGGCGCGACCACCATCAGGGTGCGGATCGGGTTGAGCACGTCGATGCAAAGACCGCTGCGCTCCTGTTCCTCGGTGATGAGGCCGAAGGCGGCATCCACGAACCCCTCTTCCACCAAGGCCGGCAGCTCCGGCGGTGAGGCCAGCACCAGGGAGATGCTGGTGCCCGGAAACTGGCGACGCAACGCCCCCAGCATCTCGCGCCATACCACCTCGGGAATGGCGTCGTCCCGGGCTACCCGCAGCGCCACCTCGGCACCGAAGGCATGGTGCTCGCACTTGAGCTTCAGGCTGTTGGCGGCCTGCAGCAGCCGCCGACAGTCGTCCAGCACTTGCTCGCCGATTTCGGTCAGCCGGCTCTGATTCGCCCCTCGTTCGAAAAGTTCGACGCCAAGCCCCACTTCCAGGGTTGCAATCGCCGAGCTCACGGCGCTGCGACTCTTGCCAAGTCGTCTGGCGGCATTGGCTATCGAACCACTGTCTGCTGTTTCTACAAAGAGTTGTATCTGATTTAGCTTCATGACTTCAAACTGGCGGCAGATTATTCCATCACCACCTTATCCCCTGGTCCGCCCCCAAGGCAAACAAGCAGCGACAGCTTTCTCGACGCTCAGCGATAACCTTGCCCGTTTCGGGTGCCGTTATCCTCTCTTCGTCGCAGCAACAGAAGGAAACTGCATGTCATCCCGTCCCCTGCTTTTGGCCCGCCTCTTCCTGACGGGGGCCATCCTGACCGAGGTCGCCGGCACCTCCTCCATGGCCCTGATCCCAAAGAGCGAGAGCGGCTGGATCCACTATCTGCCGATGTGGCTCCTCATCACCCTCTCCTACCTGCTGCTCGCCAAGGCCGCCAGGACAATCTCCATTGGTATCGCGTTTGCGCTGTGGGAAGGGCTGGGGATCGCCCTCATCACCGCCGTCTCCGTCCTGTTCCTCGGCTACGAGCTGAGCATCCAGGAGTGGATCGGACTGGCGCTGGCCATAGTGGGGATTGTCATGGTGACCCTGGGCGAGACCCATGATGTACCAGCCCCCACCCGCCAGAGGAGGGAAGCCCCATGCACCCGTTGATCATCGTACTGGGCGCCGCCCTGCTGGATATCGGCGCCAACATGGCGATCAACCGCTCCATCGGTTTTCGCGACAAGGGGTGGGGCGTCCTCGGCATTCTGCTGGTGCTCTGTGCCTTCACGCTGCTCAGCGAGGCGGTCAGTACCGGCAAGATCGATCTGGCCGTGGCCTATGCCACCTGGGGCGCCATCGGCATCCTGGGCACCGCCCTCGGGGGCCTGCTGCTGTTCGGCGAGCGCCTCAGACCCGTCGGCTGGCTCGGCATGATGGTGATGGCGGTGGCGGTCGCCCTGCTGACCACAGCATGATCCCCTCTCCAACCCCATGAAAAAAGCCGCTCTGTTCCCAGGGCGGCCTTTTCATGGTCAAACCGATCACCCAGATTGCAACAGGCAGCCTAACGCGCTGCCTCGTACAGCTCCAGCGGCAGGCCGTCGGGGTCGGCGAAGAAGGTAAAGCGCTTGCCGGTCAGCTCGTCCACCCGCACCGGCTCCACTTCCACCCCGTGCAGCTCCAGGTGGGCGATGACCCGGTCGAGATCCGCCACCCGAAACGCCAGGTGGCGCAACCCGCACGCCTCCGGCCGGGAGGGGCGCGGCGGCGGCGCCGGGAAGCTGAACAGCTCCAGCTGGCTGCCGTCCGGCAGCGCCAGATCCAGCTTCCACGACTGACGCTCGGCCCGCAGGGTCTCGGCAATGATGGGCAACCCCAGCACCTGGTGATAGAAGTGGCGCGAGCGCGGATAGTCGCTGGCGATGATGGCCACGTGATGGATGGCCTCAAACAGAGGATGGGTCATGGCAATCCTTGCAAAACGGGCAGCCTGCGCTGCCCGTCTTCGTCAGTTGAAGAAACCGTTGAACCAGTTGTCCAGGGCATTCGCCGGGTCCGAGACCGGGCTGGCACAGCTCATGGGCTCGGCCAGACCGGCCAGCTTGGCCGGCACCTGGAGACTGCCGGGACAATCGCTGGCCACCCGGGCACCGCTCGAGCGGGAGAAGTTGGCCCAGCTCACCCCTTCGGGCATCTTCAGCCCCAGGCTGTTGACCCCTCGCTGGCTCATGTAGCCGCTGAACAGCTGCAGGGCGCCACTGGCACCGGTCAACCCGGCCGGGGTGTTGTCGTCACGGCCGACCCAGACGCTCACCAGCTCGTTGTTGTCCATCCCGGCAAACCAGGAGTCACGCAGCTCGTTGGTGGTACCGGTCTTAGCGGCCATGGTGGCCCCGGGGAACTTGGCACCGAGCGCCCGGGCCGTCCCCTGGCTCACCGTCTTGGTCATGGCGAACAGGGTCAGCCAGCTTGCCTGGGGATCCGTCACTCGCTTGGCCGCTTCGTCATGCTGGTAGAGCTGGCGCCCCTCGCCATTCACCACGGCCCGGATGGCCGACAGGGGCTGGGTCAACCCCTGGTTGGCAATGGGCAGGTACATCTGGTTCACCTCCATGGGCGAGAGCGCCACCGCCCCCAGCACCAGGGACGGATAGGGCTGGATCTCCTGCTGCACCCCCAGCTTGTGCAGGGTATCCACCACCTTGTCCAGGCCTATCTGCATCCCGAGGTTGACGGTCGGCACGTTGAGGGAGCTGGCGAGCGCCTCCATCAGGGGCACGCTCTGGCGGAACTTGCGGTCGTAATTCTGCGGCGTCCAGATCTGGCCATCCTGGCCGCGAATCCGGATCGGCTGATCTTTAAGCGGCGTGCCCAGGGTCAGGCCGTTGGAGAGGCCGGTCAGGTAGACCGCCGGTTTGACCAGGGAGCCAATCTGACGGCGGGCATCCAGCGCCCGGTTGAAGCCGGCGTAGCGGGGATCCCGTCCCCCCACCATGGCGACCACCTCGCCCTTGTGCCAGTCGGAGACCACCATGGCCGCCTCCAGCTTCTTCTTGCCACGCTGCTTCTCGATGGTGGCCAGACCCGACTCCACCGCCTGCTCGGCGGCGTGCTGGGCGATGGGATCCAGACTGGTGAAGATCTTGAGGCCGGACTGCTTGAGCAGATCCGGGCCGAAGCGGTTCTGGATCTCCCGCTTGAGCAGCCCCATGAAGGCCGGGGTACGGCCATAGCTCATCTGGCCGCGGGCGATGATGCCAAGGGGCTGCTTGCTGGCCAGGTCATACTCGGCCTGGGTCAGGCTGCCGTGATCCGCCAGCAGTTTCAGCACCAGATCCCGGCGCGCCTTGGCCCGGTCGGGGAAGCGCCAGGGATCGTAATAGGAGGGGCCCTTCACCATGCCCACCAGCAGGGCCACCTGATCGATGTCCAGCTCGTTGACCGGAATACCGAAGTAGAAGTAGGAGGCGAGCCCGAAGCCGTAGACCCCCTGGGAGAAGTTCTGCCCCAGATAGACCTCGTTGAGGTAGGCCTCCAGGATCTCGTCCTTGCTGTAGCGGTAGTCGATGAGCACCGCCATGTAGGCTTCCTGCAGTTTGCGCCACAGGCTGCGCTCACGGGTCAGGAAGAAGTTCTTGGCGAGCTGCTGGGTGAGCGTACTGCCCCCCTGCACGGTGCGCCCCGCCAGCAGGTTGGCTGCCATGGCGCGCATGATGGCCACCGGCGAAACGCCGCCGTGCTGGTAGAAGTCCCTGTCTTCCGTGGTGAGCAGCGTCACCAGCAGGCTGTCCGGCACCTCGGAAAGGCGCACCAGCAGGCGGTCTTCCCGATCCTCGGTGTTGAGGCGATCGAGCAGCACCGGGTCCATCTGGGCATAGCCGAGCTGGCGCTGGTTCTCCAGGGACTGGATCCCCTCGAGGCGCGCCCCGTTGAAGGTGAGGCGCAGGCCACGGGCGCCGTCGGCACCGTCGTGGAACTCGAACGGCCGGCGCACCAGCTCGATGCGATTGCCGTTCACCGCGTACTCACCCGGGGTATGAGGTTGACGCACCTGCTTGTAGCTCAGCATGTTGAGCTCGCGCAGCATCTGGGTCTGGGAGAGCCGCTGGCTGGGATAGAGCTCCAGCGGGCGGCTGTAGACCATCACCGGCAACTGCCACTTCTCGCCGTCGAAGCGCTCGCGCACCTTGGTGTCGAGATAGATGCCAAACACCACCATGAAGGCCGCCACCACCAGAGAGAGCTTGAAGCCCAGCCAGAACAGGGTGCGCCAGATGGTGCGTTTGGGCGCCGCCTTCTTGGGCGTGCGCTTGCGTCGTTGGGTTGCCATAAATCCTCTTGTCGTTCTCCTCGCCATCCCGCTGATGCGAGCGGCCTGCGATGCCTGTTGTGGAGGGGGACTGTGCCACCGCCATCTTGTTCTGATCGTGCCGACCGATCACTGCCCCGTCGGCTACTCCTGCAATCCCATCTTCTTCTTGGTCACCCGGGTCGGCATCGCCTCCAGCGGGTTGTCCGGCCAGTAGTGACGGGGGTAGCGCCCCTTCATCTCTTTTTTCACCTGCTCATAGGATCCCGCCCAGAAGGCGGCGAGATCCGCGGTGATCTGCAAGGGGCGCTGGGCCGGGGAGAGCAGCTCCACCACCAGGGGCACCCGGCCATCGGCCACGCATGGGGTGGCGCCCAGCCCGAACATCTCCTGGATGCGCACCGGGATCGCTGGCGCCTGACCCGGCTGGTAGCGGATCCGCACCCGGCTGCCGGTCGGTGCGGTGAAGTGGCTCGGCAGCGCCTCGTCCAGCCGCCTTGGCAGGGGCCAGGGCAGAGACTGGCGCAGGATGTCGCTCATGTCGAGCCGCTTCAACTGCTCCAGCCGGGTCATGCCGCTCACCGCCGGCAGCAGCCACTGCTCGAGGTCGGCCAGCAGGCTCTCCTCATCCATGGCGGGCCAGGCTTCGTCGGGCAGCCAGTCGCGGGCGCAGCGCAAGCGGGCCAGCAGCCCCTCGCTGCTCTCGTCCCAGGGCAGCACGTGCAGCCCCTTGCGCCGAATGCCTTGCAGCAGGCAGCGCCCCTTCTGTTCATCGGAGAGATCCGTCAGCGGCCGCTGGCCGAGCACCAGCTCGCCGAGCACCTGCTGGCGCTCCGCACGCACCCGTTCCTCCCGATCGTCCCAGTCGAACCACTGGCGCTCGCCGACCAGCTCGGGCAGCTGGCGCACCAACTCATCCAGCGCCACCGGCTCGGCGATGAAGATGCGGCTGCCGCGCTCGTTCTGACCCATTTCGACGGCCACGATGGCCCCCTGCCCCTGGCAGGGATGCCCTTCTACCAGATCGCAGCTCACCCCGCCACTGAGCTGATAACGGCTGCCACTGCGCAGCTTGCCGATGCGATCGGGCCAGGCGAGGGCGCACAGCAACCCCAGCCATTGACCCTGCGGGCTGCTTGCCCGCACGCCGAGCCGCTCGAACCAGCGGACCGCCCCCTGGCGCAGGGCGCCCTGACGGCGGTGGAACAGCACGGACAGGCGCTCCGATCCTCGCAGATCTTCTTCCAGCAGCGCCACCAGGAAAGCCGCATCGGCGACAATCCCTGTCAGACCCTCGGATTCCAGCTCCCGGGCCCGCAGCAACATGCGGGCGAGGCGGGGATGGGTGCCGAAGGCCGCCATGGCACGGCCTGCCGGGGTAAGTTGTTGCTCACCTTCCGGGGCCATGGCGCCCAGGGCCACCAGCAACCGCCGGGCGCTGGCCACGGCGGCAGAGGGCGGCATGTCCAGCAGGGGCAGCGCCTCCACCCGGGCCCCCCACTGGGCGGCGTCCATCAGCAGGCCGGTGAGCTCTTGCGTCAGGATGTCGGGGGGACTCTGCTCGGCGAGGCGCTCCTGCACCTCGCAGCTCCAGAGCCGGTAGCAGACGCCGGGGCCAAGCCGCCCTGCCCGCCCCGCCCGCTGGGTGGCGGAGGCTTTGGCGATGGGCCGGGTCTCCAGCCGGGTGACGCCGCTCTTGATATCGAAGGTGGCGCGCCGCTCCAATCCGCTGTCGATGACCACGGAGATCCCCTCGATGGTGAGGGAGGTCTCCGCCACGTTGGTGGTGAGCACCAGCTTGCGACGACCCGCAGGCGCAGGCTCGATGGCCGCCTGCTGGGCCGCGAGGTCAAGACGGCCATAGAGGGGAGCCAGGGTCACATCCCCTGGCAACCGCCCTTCCAGCCACTGTGCCAGCCGCTCTATCTCCCCCTGTCCCGGCAGGAACACCAGGGCACTGCCAGCCTGACTGGCGAGCGCCTCCAGCACCACGGCGCCGACCTGGGGCTCCAGCCACTGCTGGCGATTGGCGGGGCGATAGTGGTACTCGATGGGAAAGACGCGCCCCTCGGAGCGCACCACGGGGGCGCCTGGCAGCAGGCGCTCCAGGGCCATACCATCCAGGGTGGCGGACATCACCAAGAGCTTGAGATCATCGCGCAACCCCTGCTGGCTTTCGATGGCGAAGGCCAGCGCGGTATCGGCGTGCAGGCTGCGCTCGTGGAACTCGTCAAAGATGACGAGCGACACGCCGCTGAGCTCAGGATCCTGCTGCAGCATCCGGGTCAGCACCCCCTCGGTCACGATCTCGAGCCGGGTCTGGCTGCTGGTGCGGCTCTCCCCGCGCACTCGCAAGCCGATGCGCTCGCCCACCTTCTCCCCCAGCTGACGCGCGAGGAAGCTCGCGATGTTGCGCGCCGCGAGGCGCCTGGGCTCCAGCATGATGATGCGCCCGGGCAGCCGGTGCTGGCGCACCAGCTCCAGGGGCAGCAGGGTCGATTTGCCCGCGCCGGGGGGTGCCTGCAGGATCACGCTGGTATGGTTGTCGAGGGCTGCAAAGAGTTCGGGCAACACCGGGACGATGGGGAGGGAAGACAAAGCGATGGGCACCTTCTGTGACACTTCTGAAAAGGGGTCCATTCTGCCACAGCCTCCCGGCCACCGTAAGCGCCCCTGCCGGGCAGGGGCAGGAAGCGTCAGGTGCAACACGGCAAGACATCCCGGGAGCGGCTGCCATAGAATGGCCCTTATCCGATGCCCATCACGAGGACCAACACGCCGCATGCCCAAACTCTTCTTTGCCCTGCCCCTGCCAGAGCTTGCCCCCGAGCTTGCGACCTGGCGAGACCAGCGCCCCTGGCCCGGCCAGCCGGTGCCCGAGAGCAACCTGCACCTGACCCTGGCCTTTCTCGGGGAGGCCGACGAAACGACCCAGGCTCGTCTTATCGCGGCCGCCGAGCGACAGCACTGCCCCCCTTTCAGCGTCCATCTGGATCAGACCGGCTGGTTTCAGCGCGCCAAAGCCGCCTGGGTGGGGCCCGGTGAGTGGCCGAACGAGCTGACCGTGCTCGCGAGGGCACTGCGCCGCCACGGTGAAAAACTCGGGCTGGGCAACGGCGAGCAGGGCTATCGCCCCCACGTCACCCTGTCGCGCAAGGCGGGCGAGGCCCCCGGCGAGCTGCCTGCGCCGGATTTTCTGCTCAGGGCCGATCGCTTCTGCCTCTATCAATCCGTCAGCACGCCGGACGGTGTCCACTACGAACCGCTCGCCTGCTGGCCCCTGCGGGCCCGCGTCAAAGAACCGCACCGCGAGGAGCTCACCCCATGATCTTCGATCCCCCCCTGCAGTCCGGGCAGCTGATCTCCCGCTACAAGCGCTTCCTGACGGATGTCGCGCTCAACAACGGCGAGGTGATCACCATCCACTGCGCCAATACAGGTGCCATGACCGGCTGCGCCCTGCCGGGCACCCGGGTCTGGTACTCCACATCCGACAACCCCAAGCGCAAGCTGCCAAACAGTTGGGAAATCGCCGAGAGCCCGGCGGGTCACTTCATCTGCGTCAACACGGCCCGTGCCAACCAGATCGCCCGGGAGCTCATCGAACAGGGCGCCCTCGCCCCCCTGGCAGGCTATGCCAGGCTGCGCACCGAAGTGAAATACGGGGAAGAGAACAGCCGCATCGACCTGCTGCTGGAAGATGACCACAGGCCGGATTGTTACATCGAGGTGAAATCCGTCACCCTGCTCGACGAGCGGGAGCAACCCGGCATGGGCTACTTCCCCGATGCGGTCACCACCCGCGGCGCCAAGCACTTGCGTGAATTGATGGCCATGAAGGCGGCAGGGCACCGGGCCGTGCTGCTGTTCATGGTATTGCACTCCGGCATCGCGAGAATGCGCCCTGCAGCCCATATCGATCCGCACTATAGTCAGCTTGTTGAACAGGCGATGGCGGCAGGGGTTGAAATTTTATGCTATCGCCCCCATGTTGGGGTGCAGGGCATGGTGGCTCAGGATTTTATCCCATTTGAATCTGACCATATGCTACCCGAGGGCAGAGAATAAATGCAGAAGTGGGTAACATTATTGATAAGGCTTGTTTGCCTCCCGTTGACCCTTCTGCTATAGATGTCGCCCTCAATTTATGGATGGCACGGGTAGCGTGCTGAATTAGGAGACAGGGCATGCCAACAGGCGAAAACAGGAAATCTCTGGGCCCCCTGGCCATTGCGGGTGTAGAGCCTTACCAGATGAAAGCCGGTGAGGAGTACATGAATGACCAACAGAAGGTACATTTTCGCAAGATCCTGGGAGCCTGGCGCAACCAACTGATGCAGGAAGTTGACCGCACCGTCGACCACATGAAGGATGAGGCTGCCAACTTCCCGGATCCCGTGGATCGCGCCGCGCAAGAAGAAGAGTTTGCTCTCGAACTGCGCACCCGCGACCGTGAACGCAAGCTGATCAAGAAGATCGAGAAAACCTTGCTGCTGCTCGAAGAAGATGACTTCGGTTACTGCGAGCATTGCGGCATCGAGATCGGCATCCGCCGTCTGGAAGCCCGTCCGACCGCAGACCTCTGCGTGGACTGCAAGACGCTGGCCGAGATCAAGGAAAAACAGATGGCTGGCTGATGCCGCCCATCCACAGAAACGAAAAGGGAGCCCAGGCTCCCTTTTTTATTGAGCTTTTGGTCGGGCCGTCCCAGAATGCAGCCTCAATGCATCGCCTACCCGAATTGCCATGGTCATGACATCCCCCCCCTCCCGACGCCCCTATGTGGGCCGCTTCGCCCCCTCCCCGTCCGGTCCGCTCCACTTCGGATCCCTGGTCGCCGCCCTTGGCAGCTTCTTGCAGGCCAGGGCGCAGCAGGGCCGCTGGCTGGTGCGCATCGAAGACATCGACCCCCCGCGGGAGATGCCGGGAGCCGCTGACCTTATCCTCACCACCCTGGAGGCACACGGTCTTGGCTGGGATGGGGAGGTGATGTTCCAGAGCGCGCGCCATGGCCGCTATGACGAGATCATCGATCAGCTCTATCGGGCCGGGGATCTCTACTGGTGCCGCTGTACCCGGCGCGAAATCATGGCCGCAGGGGGATTCTACAACGGTCATTGCCGCGCCCTGGGGCTGACCGCCGGGGGGTGTGCCGCCCGTTTGCGCCAGCACCACCCGGTCTATCGGTTCGAGGATGCGCTTCAGGGAGAGATCTCCGTCCCCGCAGCGCTGGCGAAGGAGGACTTCATCGTGCGCCGCCGGGACGGGCTCTACGCCTACAACCTGGCGGTGGTGGTGGATGACATGGACAGCGGCATCACCGAGATCGTCCGCGGCGCCGATCTGCTGGAACCCACGGTGCGCCAGATTGCCCTCTACCAGACTCTGGGGGCTGCCGTCCCCGATTGGGTGCACCTGCCGCTGGCGGTGCAAGCGGATGGCAACAAGCTCTCCAAGCAGAACCATGCGCCGGCGCTGTCGCAGGACGAGGTACGACCGGCCCTGTGGCAGGCGCTGCACTTTCTCGGTCAGTGCCCGCCGCCCGAGCTGATGGCGAGCCGTATCGACGAGATCATCGGCTGGGGCATCGCCCACTGGCAGCTGGCCCGGGTGCCCCGCCAGCAGAAGATCCCGCAAGGGCAAAGCTAGCCCCGGCTGCATTTCTTGCCCCAAAAGGACCAATCAAGGGGAAGCAGGCCACACCGTTTCTCATTTGGTTGGGGCTGAGCTATGATAGGCCGCTATTTTTTTGGCCTCCCGTCAATTTAAAGTCATAACGAGGTGTACCATTTTTTCCCAGATCGCAAACTTTTGCCGCAAAGTGCTCGGCAAGGAAGACGGCGAGCAGTCGGTGGAGTCCCCCATTCCGGCCCGTGTCGCCGGACAGCGCCGTACCTTGAGCCGTGACCAGCACCCGATTTCGCGCAAAGAGATCAGCGAGAATGCCCTCAAGGTGCTCTATCGCCTGAACAAGGGGGGCTATGAGGCCTACCTGGTCGGCGGCGGCGTCCGTGACCTGCTGCTCGGGAAGACCCCCAAGGATTTCGACATCGCCACCGACGCGACGCCGGAGCAGATCAAGGCGCTGTTCAGCAACTGCCGCCTCATCGGCCGCCGTTTCCGCCTGGCCCACATCGTCTTTGGTCGTGACGTGATCGAAGTGGCCACCTTCCGGGGTCACCACCATCAGGTCAATACCAGCAAGCATGTGTCGGCCCAGTCCGATGAAGGCATGCTGCTGCGGGACAACGTCTACGGCACCATCGAAGAGGATGCCGAGCGTCGCGACTTTACCGTCAACGCCCTCTACTACAGCGCCAAGGATTTCACCCTGCACGATTTCGAGGGTGGGCTGGAAGATCTGGCCGCGCGCAGGCTGGATCTCATCGGTGACCCCGAGACCCGTTACCGGGAAGATCCGGTGCGGATGCTGCGCGCCGTGCGCTTCGCCGCCAAGCTCGACATGACCATCAGCCCGCGTACCGCCGCCCCCATCCGGGAGCTGGCCCCGCTGCTGCAGGACATCCCGGCCGCTCGCCTGTTCGAGGAGACCCTCAAGCTATTCCTGGCGGGGGACGGTCTGGCCACCTACAAGTTGCTGCGGGAATACGGGCTGTTCCAGCCGCTGTTCCCCCAGGTAGCCGCCCTGTTCACGCCCCACGGCAACTCGCCCTACGAGCAGTTCATCGAGCAGGCGCTGATGGACACCGATACCCGGGTCCGTGAAGAGAAGCGCGTCACTCCCGCCTTCCTCTACGCCACCCTGCTGTGGGGTGCCGTCGAGGCCCGCGGCCGCGTGCTGGAAAACGAGAGCGGCCTGCCCTGGTACGATGCCTTCATGCTGGCCATCAACGAGGTGCTGGACAACCAGGTGCGGATCATCGCCGTGCCACGCCGCTTCACCACGGACGTGCGCGACATCTGGGCCCTGCAACAGCGCCTGACCCGCCGCCAGGGCAAGCACCCCGAGCGCGCCATGGAGCACCCGAAATTCCGTGCGGCCTTCGACTTCCTGTTGCTGCGCAACCGGGTCGAGCGCGGCCTCGGCGAGCTGTCGAGCTGGTGGGAGCGCTATGTGGCCTCCAACCCGGATGTGCGCCCGCAACTGCAACGGGAGGCGACCCGCCGCCCGGCGAGCGGCGAGCGCGCCGACTCCCGCAGCGGTGATGGCGAGAAGCGCAGCGGCAATGGCCGCAACCGCCGTCGCCCCCGTCGCCGCAAGCCGAAGTCTGCAGAGTAAGGATCCGCCGATGATCGAGGTCTTCGTCGCCATCGGCTCCAACCTGGCCGACCCCCTCGGCCAGGCTCGTCGCGCCATCGCCGCGCTGGCAACCCTGCCCGAGTCCGAGCTGCGGCAGACCTCCCGCCTTTACGGCAGCCGCCCCATGGGCCCTGCGGATCAGCCGGACTACGTCAATGCCGTGGCGCGCCTTGCCACCCGCCTCAGCCCTCTGGCGCTGCTGGACGAGCTGCAGCGCATCGAGCAGGCACAGGGGCGAGTGCGCAAGGATGAGCGCTGGGGCCCCCGGACCCTGGATCTCGATCTGCTGCTGTACGGCGACGAGGTCATCCGGCATGAGCGCCTGACGGTGCCTCACTATGGCATGAAGGAGCGGGAGTTCGTCCTGCTGCCCCTTGCCGAGATAGCCCCCTCCCTGGTGCTGCCCTGCGGCACCCCGCTCACCGAACTGGTTGCCCGCTGCCCGCGCAATGGACTCGTGATCCTGGCCGGTGCAGCAGGCGAGTAGAGAAGAGTAGGAACAACGTAATGAGCAAGATCACCATTACCCACCTGCAGAAGATGAAGCAGGACGGACAGAAAATCACCGCCATCACCGCCTATGACGCGACCTTCGCCAAGCTGTTCGACGACGAGGGCGCCCAGGTGCTGCTCATCGGCGACTCCCTCGGCATGGTATTGCAGGGCGGAGACGACACCCTGGCGGTCAGCATGGACGAGATGGTCTATCACACCCGCTGCGTGGTGCGCGGCACCACCAATGCCCTGGTGGTGACCGACATGCCGTTCATGAGCTATGCCACCCCGGAGCAGACCTACCAGAACGCGGCGCGCCTGATGGCGGCCGGTGCCCGCATGGTGAAGATGGAAGGGGGGGACTGGCTGTGTGACTCCATCCGCCACCTGACCCGTAACGGGGTGCCGGTGTGCGGCCATCTCGGCCTGACCCCGCAATCCGTCCACGTGTTTGGTGGCTTCAAGGTGCAGGGGCGCGACGAGTTCCACGCCCAGGAGATCTACCGCCAGGCGCTGGAACTGCAAGCGGCCGGCATCCAGTTGCTGGTGCTCGAGTGCGTGCCCGTCTCTCTGGCAGAGCGCATCACCAAGGCGCTGCGCATTCCGGTGATCGGCATCGGTGCCGGCCCTGCCACCGACGGCCAGATCCTGGTGATGCACGATGCCTTCGGCATCACCTCCGGTTATGTGCCCAAGTTCACCAAGAACTTCCTGGCCGAGACCGGTGACATGCGTGCCGCCATTCGTCTCTATGTGCAGCAGGTGAGCGAGGGGACCTTCCCCGGCCCCGAGCACTGCTTCAACTGACTTTCTGTCGTCATGAGCGCGGGGGCCTGTGCCCCCGTCTCGCCCTCTCCCCTGACGACCCCCTCTTTTATTGATTCATCTGAAGGTGAACTGACGATGTTGGTTGTGAACAATTCCACCGCGCTGCGCGAGCAGATCGGTCAATGGCATCGCGAAGGCCGCGCCATCGCATTCGTGCCCACCATGGGCAATCTGCATCAGGGTCATCTCACCCTGGTCGAGGAGGCCCGCCGCCATGGCGACAAGGTGGTGGTCAGCATCTTTGTGAACCCCTTGCAGTTCGACAAGGCCGAGGATCTCGCCAACTACCCCCGCACCCTGGAGCAGGATTGCGCCGCCCTGGAGGCCGCCGGTGTGGACCTGGTCTTCACCCCGACGCCGGAGATCATGTATCCCCAGGGGCTCGCCAGCCAGACCTTCGTCGAGGTGCCCGGCATCTCCAGCCTGCTGGAAGGGGCGCTGCGTCCGGGGCATTTTCGCGGGGTCAGCACAGTCGTCACCAAGCTGTTCAATCTGGTACAGCCGAACGTGGCCTGCTTTGGCGAGAAGGATTACCAGCAGCTCGCGCTCATTCGCAAGATGGTGGCCGACATGGCCATGCCCATCGAGATCGTGGGCGTACCGACCGTGCGGGCCGAAGACGGGCTGGCCCTCTCTTCGCGCAACGGCTATCTGACCGCTGCCGAACGGGCCATCGCCCCCGAGCTCGCGCGCACCATGAACTGGATTGCCGAGCAGATTGAAGCGGGGAACAGTCACCTCCCCTCCCTGGTTGCCCAGGCCAGCCAACGCCTCGACAACGCGGGATTCAGGACGGATGCCATCGACATCGTCGATGCCGACACCCTGGAATCCGCCAGCGCCGAGAGCCAGCGCCTGGTGATCCTGATGGCCGCCTATCTGGGCAAGGCCCGCCTCATCGACAACCGGGTCGTCGCCCTGCGGGGTTGAGACACGGCAAGGAGACCACGATGTCCAAGAAGGTTTACTGCATCGCCCAGTTCCAGCCCAAGCCGGGCCAGGAGCAGGCCCTGTTCCGCGTCCTGCAAGGGCTCGAACCCGACACCCTGCGTGAAGATGGCTGCCTGCAGTACATCGTCACCCGCCATATCCAGAGCCCCTTTGCCGAGGGGGAGAGCTTCCCCATCGTCTTCAACGAGATCTGGCGCGACATGGCGAGCTTCGAGGCCCACTGCCAGCGCGCCGGTATCAAGGCCTTCTTCGAGCGCTACTGCCTCGCGGATGATGGCCTCGCGGCCAAGTGGAACGTCTGCGTCTACAGCGACGAGCCGGCGGACTACGATGCCCCGGCCCTCTGAGGCCGAAACGTGCAAATAAAAAGGCGCCCGAGGGCGCCTTTTTGCTGGCGGGTGTGCGCCTCAGTGGCGCAGACCGGTGCCGCGGGAGATGAGCCACCAGGCCATCCCGTAGAGTACCAGGATGAAGCCGATGATGATGAGATAGGCAGTGCCGAGGGGCACGTCGGAGATCCCGAGGAAGCCGTAGCGGAACGCGTTCACCATGTAGATGATGGGGTTCACCTGGGATACCCCCTGCCAGAACGGCGGCAGCAGGGTGATGGAGTAGAAGACGCCCCCCAGATAGGTCAGGGGAGTCAGGATGAAGGTCGGGATGATGCTGATGTCATCGAACGACTTCGCGAACACCGCGTTGATGAGCCCCCCCAGGGAGAAGAGGATGGAGGTGAGCAGCACGGTCATGCAGACGCTGAACAGGTGATGGATCTGCAGCGGCACGAAGAACAGCGACACCAGGGTGACGATGAGGCCGACACAGAGGCCGCGCGCCACGCCACCGCCCACATACCCCGCGATGATGATGTAGTTGGGCACCGGCGCCACCAGCAGCTCCTCCACGTTGCGCTGGAACTTGGCGCTGTAGAAGGAGGAGGCGACGTTGGAGTAGGAGTTGGTGATGACCGACATCATGATGAGGCCGGGCACGATGAACTCCATGTAGCTGAAGCCACCCATGTCACCGATGCGCGAGCCGATGAGGTTGCCGAAGATGACGAAGTAGAGGCTCATGGTGATGGCGGGCGGCACCAGGGTCTGGATCCAGATCCGGGTGAAGCGGCTCACTTCCTTGGCCAGAATGCTCTTGAAGGCGATGTAATAGGTCATGGGGTTCATGCTTTGCGACCCTCCTCTACCAGATTGACGAACAGCTCTTCCAGCCGGTTCGCCTTGTTGCGCATGCTGAGCACCTTCACCCCCTGGGCGGAGAGCTGCTCGAACAGGCTGTTGAGGGACTGGCTCTTCTCCAGCTCCACTTCCAGGGTGTTCTCATCCTGCATCCGGCCGTTGAACTCGGGCAGGGCCGGCACGGTGGAGCCCGGCACCAGATCCAGCAGGAAGGTCTCGCGACCCAGCTTGCCGAGCAAGCTCTTCATGCTGGTGTTCTCGATGAGACGGCCCTTGTCGATGATGCCGATGTTGCGGCACAGCATCTCGGCCTCTTCCAAGTAGTGGGTGGTCAGGATGATGGTCACCCCCTGCTCGTTGAGATCCTTGAGGAAACTCCACATGGAACGGCGGATCTCGATGTCCACCCCGGCGGTCGGCTCATCCAGGATCAGCAGCTTGGGCTCATGCATCAGGGCGCGGGCGATCATCAATCGGCGCTTCATGCCACCGGAGAGAGTGCGAGCCGCCATGTCGCGCTTGTCCCACAGATCGAGCTGGCGCAGGTACTTCTCGGCGCGCACCTTGGCCTCGGCCCGCGGCACTCCATAGAAACCGGCCTGGTGAGTCACTATCTGGCTCACCTTCTCGAACTGGCTGAAGTTGAACTCCTGGGGCACCAGACCGAGCTGGGACTTGGCCAGCTCCAGATCGGTATCGATGTCATGACCGAATACCTTCACCTTGCCGGCACTCTTGTTGACCAGTGAGCTGATCACGCCGATGGTGGTGGATTTGCCCGCCCCGTTGGGACCGAGCAGGGCGAAGAAATCCCCCTGTTTGACGGTGAGATCGATGCCCTTGAGGGCTTCGACGCCCCCCTGATAGGTCTTCTTCAGACCGCTGATTTCCAATGCGTTCATTGCAACCCCTGTGATGGATGAGCCCATCTCGAGACAGAAAAGGCGGCTGTGACGCCGCCTGAAGACAGTCGATGGCGGGCCGGCCAGCCTGCCTTGCTACTTCGGACCCGGCTTACTCTTGCGGTACCACCTTGCCAATGAAAGGCAGGTTACGGTACTTCTGGGCGTAGTCAATGCCACAGCCCACCACGAACTCGTCCGGGATGGAGAAGCCAAGCCAGTCCACCGGCACCTGAACCTCGCGGCGGGACGGTTTGTCCAGCAAGGTGCAGATGGCCAGGGATTTCGGCTCGCGCAGGGAGAGGATCTCGCGCACCTTGTTGAGGGTGTAACCGGTGTCGATGATGTCCTCCACGATCACCACGTCCTTGCCTTTGATGTCGTCATCCAGATCCTTGAGGATGCGCACGTCACGGGTGCTGTGCATGCCGGAGCCATAGCTGGAGGCAGTCATAAAGTCCAGGGTGATGGGCAACTGGCACTGACGGCAGAGATCCGCCAGGAAGACGCAGGAGCCGCGCAACAGGCCGATCATGACCACTTCCTCGGAGCCCTGGTAACGGGCGGTAATCTCTTCACCCAGCGTGGCGATCCGGGCTGCAACCTCGGCCTCGGGGATCATCACCTCGACAATGTGTTTCATCACATACTCCAATAATGACCAAAGGGTTATTGGCCGTTCATTAACGTCAAAACCGAGGATTCTACCACTCCAACCAGTGGGCGTCAGGCATACGTGATGCTTTTATCGGCTTATTTTAATTGATAGAGTTAGCAAGCCTTCGGGCATTATCGGTGACAATACTATAAACACCATAATCAATAACTATTAGATGAAAAAACTATGGAACCACGCGCAGAAATAAGACGTCGAACCCGGCTTTCGCCGGAGGCTCGCCGTGATCAATTGATGGAGTGTGCCGTCGAGGTATTTTCCCGTCGCGGCATCGGCCGTGCCGGGCATGCCGAAATAGCCGAACAGGCAAAGGTCTCGGTTGCGACCGTTTTTAACTATTTCAATACTCGTGAAGATCTGGTCGACGAAGTGCTGACAGAAATCGAAGCCTTCGTACAGCAGATCCTCGAACAGGCCTACAACGGTCAGGGCTCCGCCAGGGAGAGCATTCACCGCCACGTGAAGCTGTTCGTTGACGCCGCCTATGACAAGCCCGATCACGCCAGCATCTGGCTGGAGTGGAGCTCCTCGGTGCGGGAAGAAGTGTGGCCTCGCTACACCCGGCTGCTGGACAAGGCGCTGGAGCGCATTGCCCCCCACCTGCAACGGGCCATCGACAACGGCGAGATCCAGAGCGTGCTGTCGGCGCAGGATCTGGCCCGCTCCCTGACCGGTTTTGGCTATGTGATGATGCAGATGATCAATCAGCCGCAGCGTCCGAGCCGGGAAGAGGTGACGGATTTCCTGTTCAAGTACGTGACGGCCCCCATCCAGGCCAGCTGACTCGTGCAGATGTTGACAAAGCGGCGCCGGGCTTTACAGCCTGGCGCCGCTTTTTGTCCGCTCCCCGCCGTATCAGTGGTTTGCATAACCCCAGCGACTGGTCAACTCATGCTCGACACCCAGGTGGTCGAGGATGCGGGCGACCATGAAGTCCACCAGATCTTCGATGCTTTTGGGTTCATGGTAGAACCCTGGCGCCGCCGGCATGATGGTCACGCCAAGACGGGCAAGCTTGAGCATGTTCTCCAGATGGATCGCCGAGAAGGGGCTCTCCCGGGGCACCAGAATCAGCTGGCCGCGCTCCTTGATCACCACGTCCGCCGCCCGCTCCAGCAGGTTGTCCGAGGTGCCGTTGGCGATCGCCGAGACGGTGCCCATGGAGCAGGGACAGACCACCATCTGTTTGGGGGCCGCCGAGCCGGAGGCCACCGGCGAGAACCACTCCTCCTTGCCGCAGGCGACGATCTGACCCTCTTTGGCACCATAATGGCGACAGAGGTACGCCGACAGCTCCCTGGGGGAGCCCGGCCAATCCTGCTGCTGCTCGGTCTTGAGCACAACCCTGGCCGCCGAGGAGGCGAGCAGGAAGACCCGATAGTCCGCCTGCACCAGGCATTCCAGCAGGCGCAGGGCATAGGGAGCGCCGGAGGCACCGGTCAGCGCCAGAGTGATGGCCTTGTTCATGATGCGCTCTGCAGCTCCTTGAGGCGGGCGATCAGCTTGTCGTGAATGCCGCCAAACCCGCCGTTGCTCATGATCAGAATATGATCCCCTGGGCGGCTCTCGGCCACCAGGGCGCCAATCAGGGCATCAAGGGCCTCGAATACCCGGGCAGGCCGGGTCATGTGGGCCGTCACCTCCCCCAGATCCCAGCCGATGTTGGGGGGCTGGAAGAAGAACACCTCGTCGGCACCGTCGAAGCAACCGGCCAGCTCCTCCTTGTGAACCCCGAGCTTCATGGTGTTGGAGCGGGGCTCCAGCACCGCCAGGATGCGGGCCTTGCCCACCTTGGCGCGCAGGCCGCCCAGGGTGGTCTCGATGGCGGTGGGGTGGTGAGCGAAGTCATCGTAGACGCTGATGCCGGCCACTTCCCCTTTCAGCTCCATGCGCCGCTTGGGGGACTTGAACTGGCAGAGGGCGTTGATCCCGTGCTCCACCATGACACCGGCATGGCGGGCGGCGGCGATGGCCATCAGACCGTTGTTGACGTTGTGCTCTCCGATGCACTCCCAGTGCACCTCCCCCTGTTTCACGCCATCCAGCCACACCTCGAAGGCGGAGCCGTCATCGGCCAGCTTCACCGCCTTCCACTTGGCGTCGTCCTGGCCCACCAGCTCCACCTCGCTCCAGCAGCCCATCTCGCGCACGGCGGTAAGGTTGTCATCACCTTTGGGGAAGAGCACCCGGCCGTTGCTCGGCACGGTGCGCATCAGGTGGTGGAACTGGCGCTGGATGGCGGCGAGATCCGGGAAGATGTCAGCGTGGTCGAACTCCAGGTTGTTCATCACCAGGGTGCGCGGGTGGTAGTGGACAAACTTGGATCGCTTGTCGAAGAAGGCGCAGTCATATTCGTCCGCTTCAATCACAAAGAAGGGAGCCGAGCCGAGACGGGCGGAAACCGGGAAGTTGCCCGGCACGCCGCCGATGAGGAAACCGGGTTCCAGCTTGGCATACTCCAGCACCCAGGCCAGCATGCTGGCGGTGGTGGTCTTGCCATGGGTGCCCGCGACGGCCAGCACCCAGCGATCCTTCAGCACGTGCTCCAGCAGCCACTGAGGGCCGGAGATATAGGGCAGATTGCGGTCCAGCACATATTCCACACAGGGGTTGCCACGGCTCATGGCATTGCCGATCACCACCAGATCCGGCGCCGGATCGAGCTGGGAGGGGTCGTAGCCTTCGGTCAGTTCGATGCCCTGTTGCTCGAGCTGGGTGCTCATGGGGGGATAGACGTTGGCGTCAGAGCCGGTCACCCGATAGCCAAGCTGTTTTGCCAACACCGCCAGACCACCCATGAAGGTGCCGCAGATCCCGAGAATGTGAATGTGCATACCGCTGCCTTTTCCAGTAAAGGGAGTGCGCATTCTAGGGTCTGTTGACCCGGTGGCACAAGCCGCGCCCATGGGGAGCGAAGGCATCGGCGCCCGCAGACGACAGAAATCGGGCAAGCGCGGGGAAAAGCCACCCTCCACCACGCCACCCGGCCCTTGAAATATGGTCATTTGACGGGACATCGCTATAATGTCGGCCTGCAAACTTGACTCCAACACTCAAAGGAAACGTCATGAGCCTGAACCTGGTACCGGCCGGCAAGAGCCTGCCTGACGACATCTACGTCATCATCGAAATCCCGCAGAACGCCGACCCGATCAAATACGAAGTCGACAAGGACAGCGGCGCCATCTTCGTTGACCGTTTCATGTCCACCCCGATGTTCTACCCGTGCAACTACGGTTACGTGAACGCCACCCTGTCCCTGGACGGGGATCCGGTCGACGTGCTGGTTCCGACTCCCTACCCGCTGCTGGCCGGCTCCGTCATCCGTTGCCGCCCGGTCGGTGTGCTGAAGATGACCGACGAATCAGGCGAAGACGCCAAGATCGTGGCCGTTCCCCACTCCAAGCTGACCAAGCAGTACGATCACATCCAGGATGTGAACGATCTGCCCGAGTTGCTGAAAGCTCAGATCCAGCACTTCTTCGAGCGCTACAAAGAGCTGGAAGCGGGCAAGTGGGTCAAGGTGGAAGGTTGGGGCGACAAGGCCGCTGCCGAAGCCGAGATCAAGACCTCTGCCGAGCGTTACGCTGCAAAATAAGCGTATCCCTCGCAAAAAAAGGCGCCTTATGGCGCCTTTTTTATTGGTCGTTGCGGGGACGCTCCGGGGGGATCCCCCTGGATATAGAGGTCGCGCCCGTTTTGCCGATAGGGGCGGTAATAGTCATCACCGCAGCGATATTCCTGACCGGCACCTCCCACCAGATCGCAGTTGACCGGCAGCACCTCCAGCCACTTGATGGCCTGCTGGAAGCGCAGCCACTCCTGCCATTCATGCTCCCGGGCCAGCTGATCCCGCAGGGCGAAGGTATCCGCGCTGGACAACCCCTGATTGACGATGACCTGCCCCGCCAGCGCCGGCGTGGCCACCAATATCAGCAGAAACCGTGAAACAAGCTTCATGATGATTTCCCCCATGACTTATTTCCTGAATTAAATTTAAAGTCAGATCAGATAATTACCAATATATCTGTCACCAGACCAATCCAAATGCCGGTCACTCACCTAGTTGTTTATTATCGACCCAGGCGGAGGCGCACCATGAAACTGGCACAAGGCTTTCTGTGCAGTCTGCTCTTCGGCACCATGGCGCAGGCCAACGAGATCAACCTGAGCTGGCAGTGGCAATCTGCGGATGGTCAGCAAAAGCACCTGCAATTGACGGCGGATGAGCGCACCTTTTCAGCCAGCCGTCACGAGATGACACAGCTCGACACCGCCCTCAACTTCCCGCTGGAAACACTCTACTCCTACATCAGTCCGCGCCTCTACAACAGCATCAACCAGATCAACCAGCACAGCCCGGAGACGGCCACCAAGTTCCGCAACCTAGAACAGGCCTTTACCCTGCACGACAGCAGCCTCGAATCCGCCCAGTTCTGGCAGGCCTACCGGCAATATCAGGAGGACGCCTTCTACGAAATGCGGGTCCAGCCCTGCGTGCACCCGGCCAACCAGAAGCTGCCCTGTGTGCGCCCCAACTACTCCCAGCTGTTCTATCAGTTCAAGGGAGACCTCAAACCCCTGGCACAGCAGTTTTCGGCCAAGGATCTCGCCACCAGCGTCACCCTGCTGCAGGAGTGGCTGAGCGGCATCCCCACCCCGCCCGAGCAGATGGACCACTTCGCTCCGCCCTTGCAGGCCCTGCAGGACAACAAGGCCGACAGCGACGAGAAGGCGCTGCTCATGGCCAGTCTGCTGGCGGAGCTGGCGCCCCAGTACAGTCTCAGCATCATCTATCCGAACATCAGCATCGGCAGCGTCTCGCCGGCCTGGCTCGCCATCACGGCCGACAGCGGCCTTGAGGGAGACACCCTGGTGATCGGCAATCAGCGCCACGTGCTGCTCACCGGTTCTCCCCTGCTGGCCCAGCAGATGACCATGGCCCAGATTCCCTTGATCAGCGAACCGCTCTACTAGCCTCTTCTGACCATCACTTGCTTTTGATGGATGACATGCCATCCTTGCCGCCGTCATTGGGGGATGGCGCCCATGTTGACAAGATCACCGTCGCACCCTGCATTATTTAACACTTTTTAAACAGATCCGATCAGTTTAGGATGTTCAGGGTCCCATTCCCTCGACCCAAAAATCGTTATAACATCACAAAGGAGTGTCATCCGGATGAAACATCTCGTGCTTACTCTGGCGCTGCTGCCAACCCTGGTCATGGCCCACAACATCAAGGAGTCAACCCAGGTGCCGCTGGTCAACATCAGCGACAAGGGGGAGCTGGTGCTCAAGGAGAAGGAGATCAGCTATCAGCCCTGGCAGAGCAAGGTCCTGACCAGCAAGGTCTTCCTGATCCAGCACATCGCGGGTCGCTCCAGCGCCAAGGAGCTCAATGCCCCCATGATCGAGGCGATCAAGGCGGCCAAGCTGCCCCACGACAAGTACCAGACCGTCACCATCATCAACAGCAATGACGCCATCTGGGGCACGTCCGGTTTCGTGAAGAGCAGTGCCGAGGACAGCAAGAAAGAGTTCCCCTGGTCCGCCATGGTGCTGGATGCCAAGGGGATGGCCCGCAACGCCTGGGCGCTCACCCCGGAAAGTTCGGCCATCATACTGCTGGATAAAGAGGGCAAGGTGCTGTTTGCCAAAGATGGCCAGCTCGATGCCGCCGAGATAACCAAGGTGATGGGGCTCATCCAGTCCCATCTCTGAATCAGAGAGAAGGGCGCTGATGGCGCCCTTTCCACAAGGGTCTATGGGTCGTTCCACACTGACAATCTGGGTGTTGCTGCTGGGCTGGTTGTGGATGCAACCGGTGCTGGCACAGCACCCTCTTGAAGCTGCCCTGCCCGATCACGGTCATGCCTGCACCCTCTGCGTCCTGCATCTGGATGGCAAGCTGGCACTGACACCGACCCCCGTTCTCCCTCCCCTCTCCTCTGGCATCGACCGGTATATCGGCACTCCCCAACCGAGGGCGGCCACCGGCACCACGGGACATCGCCGTATCCGCGCCCCGCCGCCCCTTCATTGTTTCTTTTTTTGAACCAATCTTTTCTCTATTTATTCAAAAGGATTAACGATGAAAGCAGTCACCCTGTTGCTGGCCGCTGCCGCCTTCGGCGCCCAGGCCCATCACGACGAACACGAAAGCCACAGCCACGGTGCCCATGAGCACGGTCACGGCCACCTCAACCTGGTACTCGACGGCAACCAGCTGATGATCGAGTTGCAGGCCCCTGCCGCCGATCTGGTGGGCTTCGAGCATGCCGCCAACACCGATGAGGAGAAAGCGCAGTATGCCAAGGCGGTGGCCCGCCTCCAGCAGCCCGACGCCCTCTTCCGTTTCGACCCTGCCGCCGGCTGCAAGCTGACCCAGCAGGAGCTGCAGGCCGCCAAGGAAGATCATGACCATGAGCACGAGCACGAGCACGAGCACGAGCACGACAAGGCTGATGGCGCTCACGATGAACACCATCACGACGACGCGGGCCATGCGGACATGGGAGCCATGTACACCTACACCTGCGCTACCCCGGCCAAGCTCACCGGTCTCGAGGCCACCCTGTTCAGCCTCTACCCGAGCCTGGAGAAGCTGAGCGTGCAGGGCATACTGCCCACCGGCCAGACCGCCGCCGAACTGACTCCGTCCGCCAACAAACTGGGCTGGTAACACCATGAAACATGCCGTGGTTGAGATCCGTGATCTGGCCTTTGCCTGGCCGGGTCACGAAGCCGTCCTCGATCTGCCCGCCCTTCGCATCCACGAGGGTGAGCGCGTCTTCATCAAGGGCCCATCGGGTTGTGGCAAGTCCACCCTGCTCGGGTTGCTGGCCGGTATCCAGACCGCCAACCACGGTACCCTGGAGGTGCTGGGCCAGCCCCTGGCCCGGCTTTCCGGCCGCGCCCGTGACCAGTTCCGGGCGGCCAATCTGGGGTACATCTTCCAGCAGTTCAATCTGCTGCCGTTTCTCTCGGTGCAGGACAACGTCACCGCTGCCCTCACCTTTTCACCCGCCAAGCGGGCCCGCCTGACAGGGAGCCCCGAGCAGGAGGCGCGCCGCCTGCTGGCAGAACTGCAACTGCCGGATGAGGCACTCCATCGCCCCGTCCACGCCCTCAGCATCGGCCAGCAGCAGCGGGTTGCCGC
Organism: Aeromonas sp. QDB18; assembly: GCF_027705325.1. Lineage (NCBI taxonomy): Bacteria > Pseudomonadati > Pseudomonadota > Gammaproteobacteria > Aeromonadales > Aeromonadaceae > Aeromonas > Aeromonas sp. QDB18. Next base: position 2,133 of record NZ_JAPDBQ010000042.1, on the reverse strand, counting down.
CGCCCGCGCCCTGATAGGCTCCCCTCCTCTGGTGATCGCCGACGAGCCCACCTCGGCCCTGGACACCGACAACCGGGCCGCCTTCATCCGGCTGCTGTTCGAGGAGTGTGACAAGCAGGGATCTACCCTGGTCTTCGTCAGTCACGATCCCTATCTGGAGCCCCTCTTCCCCCGGGTGGAGAACCTGCAACAGCTCAACCGGAGGGCGGCATGACCACACGCCATCATCTCGCAGCCCGTCCGGCCATCTCCCCTTCACTGCGGAGGCTCTCATGCTGAAACTCGCCCTGCAAAGTCTCTGGGCCCGTCGCCTCACCGCCGGGCTCACCCTGCTGGCCGTCGCCATCAGCGTCACCCTGCTGCTCGGGGTGGAGCGGGTGCGCAGTCAGGCACGGGACAGCTTCGCCAACACCGTCTCGGGTACCGATCTCATCGTCGGCGCCCGCTCCGGCCAGGTGAACCTGCTGCTCTATTCGGTGTTTCGCATCGGCAACCCCACCAACAACGTGGGCTGGGACTCCTACCAGGCCATCAAGGCCAGGCCCGGTATTGCCTGGACCATCCCCCTCTCCCTCGGCGACTCCCACAAGGGGTTTCGCGTGCTCGGCACCAATGGGGACTACTTCACCCACCTGAAGTACGGCCAGCAGCAGGCGCTCGTCATGCGCGAAGGTCGCCCCTTCGAAACACCGTTTGAAGCGGTGCTGGGTGCCCAGGTGGCCGAAAAGCTCGGCTATCACCTGGATCAATCCATCGTCATCGCCCATGGCGCCGGCAACACCTCGTTCAGCCAGCATGACAACATGCCGTTCAAAGCGGTGGGGATCCTGGCCCCCACCGGCACCCCCATCGATCGCACCATTCATGTGCCGCTGGCGGGCATAGAGGCGATCCACCTGGGCTGGGACACCGGTCGTCACAGCAAGAACGTGACCCCGGAACAGGCGATGGCGCTGGATCTCACCCCCAAGACCATCACCGCCTTCATGGTGGGGCTGAGCAACCGGATCCTGGCGTTCCAGTTGCAGCGCAGCGTCAACACCTATCCCAGAGAGCCCCTGATGGCCATCCTGCCGGGAGCCGCTCTGCAGGAGCTCTGGGGGCTGATGAGCGTGGCGGAGACCGCCCTGTCGGTGATCGCGGGCTTCGTGGTGGTGGCGGGCCTCATCGGCATGCTGACCACCCTGCTCGCCGGCCTCAACGAGCGGCGCCGCGAGCTCGCCATTCTGCGCTCGCTGGGGGCGGGCCCTGCCCACCTCTTCCTGCTGCTGGCGCTGGAGGCGATGGCGCTCACCACGGCGGGCATCGCCCTCGGGGTGGCCGCGCTCTATCTCGGTCAGGGGCTTGCTAGCCCCTGGCTGCTCAGCCACTATGGCCTGCAAATGAGCCTGGGTCTGCCGAGCGCCTATGAGTGGCAACTGCTGGGCCTGGTCTGGCTGGCGGGCATGGTGATCGGGCTGCTGCCTGCCGCCCGCGCTTACCGCTACAGCCTGAGCGACGGCATGAGCATTCGCGTCTGACCCGACGCATCCGACCAAGAGAGAAGAACAGATGATGAAGTGGAAAATAGTGGCGCTGCTGGCCAGCCTGCTGGTGCTGCCTGCCATGGCTGCAGATTACAAGACCATCGACTGGGATATCCTCATCCCGGAGGGGGAAAAACTGCTGCCACCGCCCCAGGTCAGCCATGATGGCGACTTCTCCTCGGTGCCGCAGCCGGTGGGGGGCGTCAACAAGAAGCTGGACAATCAGGAGGTGCGGATCCCCGGGTTCGTGGTGCCCCTGGAAGGGGATGCCAAGACCATCACCGCCTTCCTGCTGGTCCCCTACTTCGGCGCCTGCATTCACGTGCCGCCCCCGCCCACCAACCAGGTGATCTACGTGAGCTACCCCAAGGGGGCGCCGGTGGATGACCTCTGGGACGCCATCTGGGTCAAGGGCAAGATGCACACCGTCAGCTCCAGCCACGAGATGGCCACCGCTTCCTACTCCATGGACGCGGTCGAGGTCAGCGTCTACGAAGAGTGATCCCCTGATGGCCTCCCCCGGGAGGCCATTTTTTTAGGTTCATCGCGGCTTTCCGGGGAAGGCCGCCTTGATTTTCAGAAAAAAGTATTCTGAGTCCCTAAATCC
>NZ_JAPDBQ010000041.1:0-28414 GCF_027705325.1 Aeromonas sp. QDB18 | reverse complement strand
CGATTGGATCGGACATACTGAGTACAGTGAAACCAGAATAGAGCAATTAGATCACATCTTTAATCTGATTGGTATAAGGCCCCATGCACCCTCATGTCGAGCCCATAAAAAAAGAGGCCATAAGGCCTCTCTTTGGTCTGTCGATGAACAGCTCTCGATCAAGCACGACCGGCGCGCTTGCGATCCATCTCGGTCAGCAGTTTCTTGCGGATACGGATGGCTTTCGGGGTGATCTCGACCAGCTCGTCGTTGTCGATGAACTCGAGAGCCTGCTCCAGGGTCATGCGGATCGGCGGAGTCAGCACCTGGGCTTCATCGGTACCGGAGGCACGCATGTTGGTCAGCTGCTTGCCTTTCAGGCAGTTGACGGTCAGGTCGTTGGAGCGGGAGTGGATCCCGATCACCTGGCCTTCGTACACCTCGGTCGCGTGACCGATGAACAGACGACCACGGTCTTGCAGACCGAACAGGGCGAAGGTCAGAGCCTTGCCGGTGGCGTTGGAGATCAGCACGCCGTTCTGACGCTCACCGATGCTGCCACCCTTGTGCGGACCGTAGTGGTCGAAGGTGTGATACAGCAGACCGGTACCAGAGGTCATGGTCAGGAACTCGGTCTGGAAGCCGATCAGGCCACGGCTCGGGATGATGAAGTCCAGACGGACGCGACCCTTGCCATCCGGGGTCATGTTGGTCATCTCGCCTTTACGCAGGCCGAGCTGCTCCATCACGGAACCCTGATGCGCTTCTTCCACGTCCACAGTAACGGTTTCGAACGGTTCTTGCAGTTCGCCATCCACGGTACGCAGGATAACTTCCGGACGGGATACCGCCAGTTCGTAACCTTCGCGACGCATGTTTTCGATCAGGATGGAGAGGTGCAGTTCACCACGGCCGGAGACGCGGAACTTGTCCGGATCTTCGGTCTCTTCCACGCGCAGGGCCACGTTGTGGACAAGCTCCTGGTTCAGACGCTCCAGAATGTTGCGGGAGGTGACGAACTTGCCTTCTTTACCGGCGAACGGCGAGGTGTTGACCTGGAAAGTCATGTTCACGGTCGGCTCGTCAACGGAGAGCGGCGGCAGGGCTTCGACGGCACTGTTGTCACAGATGGTGTCGGAGATCTTCAGCTCGCCCAGACCGGTGATGGCGATGATGTCGCCCGCTTGCGCGTCGGTCACTTCGGTACGGGACAGGCCCAGGTAGCCCAGCACCTGACCGACCTTGCCGGTACGCGGTTTGCCGTTGGCACTGACGATGGTGACCTGCTGGTTGGTCTTGACGCGACCACGAGTGATGCGGCCGATACCGATGACGCCCACGTAGGAGTTGTAGTCCAGCTGGGAGATTTGCATCTGGAAGGCACCGTCAACGTCGCCCTTCGGGGCTTCCACGTTGTCGACGATGGCCTGGAACAGGGGTTCCATGTTCTCGGACGGGACGTCCTGATCCAGGGTGGCCCAACCGTTCAGTGCAGAGGCGTAAACAACCTTGAAGTCCAGTTGCTCATCGGTGGCACCCAGGTTGTCGAACAGATCGAAGACCTGATCCATTACCCAGTCAGGACGAGCACCCGGACGGTCGATCTTGTTGATGACCACGATGGGCTTCAGACCCTGGGCGAACGCCTTCTGGGTCACGAAACGGGTCTGCGGCATCGGGCCGTCAACGGCGTCGACCAGCAGCAGCACGGAGTCAACCATGGAGAGTACACGCTCAACTTCACCACCGAAGTCGGCGTGACCCGGGGTATCCACGATGTTGATGCGGTAGTCGTTCCAGCGGATCGCAGTGTTCTTGGCGAGAATGGTGATGCCACGTTCCCGTTCCAGATCATTGGAGTCCATGATCCGTTCCTGACCTTCGCTGGTGCGATCCAGAGTGCCGGATTGCTGCAGCAGCTTATCAACCAGAGTCGTTTTGCCGTGGTCAACGTGCGCAATAATCGCAATATTGCGTAAATTCTCTAACATTCTCGCCTCAAATCACCGGGTAAAATTGGGCGCTAATTGTACTCTCGCCTTTGTGATCTGCCTAGCAGAATTGCAACACATTCACACACAACAAAGGATCAGGATCATGGACCCCGCAGCAAAAGGCTGCTTAGATGGCCTGGATACGCTGGCGCACCATCTCGGTGCACCAAAACGATCCAAGGTTGCACCACTTTAATGCAGCAACCGGCATGAGAACGGGTTTTTCGACAGCCTGAAACGGTGCAAGTGCCCTGAAATCAAGCTGTCACAAACTTGGCACGATACTGGCTTATGTGAATGTGACGACGCATTCACCCAAAGAGTTTTAACACCGGAGGTTACTTAGCATGTCAGCCCAGAACGTTTTGGCCCTGATCCAGGAACACGAAGTCAAGTTTGTTGATCTGCGTTTTACCGACACCAAGGGTAAAGAGCAGCACGTATCCATCCCTTCCCACCAGGTTGACGAAGACTTCTTCGAAGACGGCAAGATGTTCGATGGTTCCTCCATCGGCGGCTGGAAGGGCATCAACGAGTCTGACATGGTGCTGATGCCGGACCCGGCTTCCGCCAAACTGGACCCGTTCACCGAAGAGACCACTCTGAACATCGTCTGTGACGTGCTGGAACCCGCCACCATGCAAGGCTATGACCGCGATCCGCGCTCCATCGCCAAGCGTGCCGAAGATTTCCTGAAGTCCAGCGGCATCGCTGACACCGTGCTGTTCGGGCCGGAGCCGGAATTCTTCATGTTCGACAACATCACCTTCTCCAACACCATGGGCCACAGCTTCGTGAAGATCGAATCCGAAGAAGCTGCCTGGAACTCCGGTACCGACTACGAGCACGGCAACAAGGGTCACCGTCCGTTCGTCAAGGGTGGTTACTTCCCGGTTGCCCCGGTTGACTCCTCCCAGGACATCCGTGCCGCCATGTGCCTGGTGCTGGAAGAGATGGGCCAGGTCGTCGAAGCTCACCACCACGAAGTGGCGACCGCCGGTCAGAACGAGATCGCAACCCGCTTCAACACCCTCACCCTGAAGGCTGACGAAGTGCAGGTCCTGAAGTACGTGATCCACAACGTGGCCCACGCCTACAACAAGACCGTCACCTTCATGCCGAAACCCATGTTCGGTGACAACGGCTCCGGCATGCACTGCCACCAGTCCCTGGCCAAAGACGGCGTCAACCTGTTCGCAGGCGACCTGTACGGCGGTCTGTCCGAGATGGCACTGCACTACATCGGCGGCATCATCAAGCACGCCAAGGCCATCAACGCCTTCGCCAACCCGACCACCAACTCCTACAAGCGTCTGGTGCCGGGCTATGAAGCACCGGTCATGCTGGCCTACTCCGCCCGCAACCGCTCTGCCTCCATCCGTATCCCGGTCGTGCCGAGCCCGAAAGCCCGCCGCATCGAAGTACGCTTCCCGGATCCGGCTGCCAACCCGTACCTGGCCTTCGCGGCCCAGCTGATGGCCGGTCTGGACGGTATCATCAACAAGATCCATCCGGGCGATGCCATGGACAAGAACCTGTACGATCTGCCGCCGGAAGAAGCCGCCGAAGTGCCGACCGTTGCCGGTTCCCTGGACGAAGCGCTGTCCGCACTGGATGCAGACCGTGAGTTCCTGACCCGTGGTGGCGTGTTCAGCGATGACTTCATCAACTCCTACCTGGAACTGAAACAGCAGGATGTTGACCGCGTGCGCATGACTCCGCACCCGCTGGAGTTCGAGCTGTACTACTCCGTCTAATCCGCTTTCCCATGATAAACCCGCCATCTGGCGGGTTTTTTTCATTCTGGCAACGGAAATACCGCCAAACGGGCACGATCGTACAGAAAGATGATCCCGTTCACGGAGCCGTACCACCCTCGGCTGTTCACACCCCGACCCCGTGGTTTTTCTCTGATAGGATTAAGGTGAACCCCGTCAAGGAGAGATGGATGAACACTGTACCCTGGCTGCTGAGCCTCCTGCTGATGGCCTCCTGTTCCGCACAGGCCGCCCGCGTCTACTCCTGGGTCGATCCCCAGGGGGTGACCCACTACACCGATGCCCCCCCTCCCGGCAAGAGCGCAAAAGAGGTGGACCTGCGGGTCTCGCCGCTCATCGGCACAGCCCCCCACTCGGTCCAGGTGGACAACTTCAACAGCCTGACCGGTGTCGATGCCAGGAAAGCCCTGGAAGCCGCTCCCCTGGAGATCGACCTCATCTCTCCGGAACCGGGCAGCACATTGCGCGACAATACCGGCAACATCGTCTTCCAGGGCGAGATCTCTCCCCAGGTCCCGGTGCAATACGATGTGCGTCTGATCCTGAACGGCAAGGCGGTGCCCCTGGTTCACAACAGCCTGGCCATACGGGTGGAAAACCTCGATAGGGGCGCCTATGAGGCACGGCTCGAGTTGCTCGCCAAAGACGGTACGATCCTTGCTAAATCTAAGCCAACCACCTTTTACCTGCACAGGGCGTCGGTGAATCAGGCTCCCAGAGCCTCCCCCAAGGCCAATTAGGGGTGATGTGACGCACCGATGCGGGTAAACTTGATGCACTATATTGGTGCATTCTAGGTGTACAGCACCGTTTTAGGGAGAAACCTGTGCCAACCCGCTCGGACAACGCCAAGACACTCTTGGACAACCTGCTGACCGCCGTCATTCTCATGGATGAACGTCTCTGCATTCAATTCGTCAACCCGGCGGCAGAGCAGCTGCTTTCCCTCAGCGAACGACGACTGATCGGCATCGAACTGCCCCACCTGCTGGAACACATCTCTCTCGATCTGCAGCGTTTCAAACAGTGCCTCATTTCGGGGCAGGGCTTCACCGACAGCGAAGTCACCCTGGTGGTGGAGGGGGAGCCCAGGCTGGTAGAGATCAGCGTCAGCCCCATGGCCGATCATGAACAGCGACTGATGGTGGTAGAACTGCGCAAGATCGATCAGCAGAAGAAGATCAGCCAGGAGCTGCAGCAACACGCCCAGCAGCAGGCCGCCAAGGAGCTGGTGCGCGGCCTGGCGCACGAGATCAAGAACCCCCTGGGGGGATTGCGCGGCGCGGCCCAACTACTGCAAAAGGAGTTGCCCGACCCGGCCTTGCGTGAATACACCGGCATCATCATCGAGCAGGCCGATCGCCTGCGGGTGCTGGTCGACAGGTTGCTCGGTCCCCAGCGTCCCGGCCGTCACCAGATGCACAATGTTCACTCCGTGCTGGAGCAGGTGCGCCGTCTGGTGGACCTGGAGCTGCCGCCGCAGATCCGCATCGAGCGGGACTACGACCCCAGCATCCCCGAATTCGAGATGGAATCGGACCAGCTGCAACAGGCGTTCCTGAACATAGTGCGCAACGCCGCCGAGGCCCTTGGGGATCAGGACGGCCTCATCCGCATCAAGACGCGCACCGCCTTCCAGATCACCATCCATGGCCAGCGCTATCGCCTGGCGGCCGAAATCAAGATCATCGACAACGGCCCCGGCATTCCCGACGCCATTCGCGACACCCTCTTCTATCCCATGATCACCGGCAAGGACGGGGGAACAGGCCTGGGCCTCTCCATCGCCCAGAACCTGATCGATCAGCACAAGGGGCGCATCGACTGCATCAGCTGGCCGGGCCACACCGAATTCACCATTTATTTACCACTTCGCAAGTAAGGGAACCTCATGACAGCAAAAGTGTGGATCGTCGATGACGACAGCTCCATCCGGTGGGTTCTGGAGCGCACCCTTGGCAGCGAAGGCTTCGAATGCGAAAGTTTCGCCGACGGCGAAGCCCTGCTGAGTTCACTGGAGATGCGCTCACCGGACGTGATCCTCTCGGATATTCGCATGCCGGGCATCGACGGCCTGAGCCTGCTGGAGCAGATCCATCGCCGCCAAGCCGATCTGCCCATCATCATCATGACGGCCCACTCGGACCTCGACTCCGCGGTCAACGCCTACCAGCGCGGCGCCTTCGAATACCTGCCCAAGCCGTTCGACATCGACGAGGCGGTCACCCTGGTACGCCGGGCCGAGAACCACCTCAAGGAGCAGCGGACCAAGCGCAAGGCTCGCCAACAGGAAGCCACCACCACCCCGGAGATCATCGGCGAAGCCCCTGCCATGCAGGAGGTGTTCCGCGCCATCGGCCGGCTGTCGCGCTCCAGCATCTCGGTGCTCATCAACGGTCAAAGCGGTACCGGCAAGGAGCTGGTTGCCCATGCCCTGCACAAGCACAGCCCCCGGGCCCACAAGAACTTCATCGCCCTCAACATGGCGGCCATCCCGAAAGATCTCATCGAATCCGAGCTGTTCGGTCATGAGAAGGGAGCCTTCACCGGCGCCAACAACATTCGTCACGGCCGCTTCGAACAGGCCGATGGTGGCACCCTGTTTCTCGACGAAATAGGCGACATGCCGCTGGACGTGCAGACCCGGTTGCTGCGGGTTCTGGCGGACGGGCAGTTCTACCGGGTTGGTGGCCACCAACCGGTGCAGGTGGATGTGCGGATCATTGCCGCCACCCACCAGAATCTGGAGAAACGGGTCGCCGACGGCGAGTTTCGGGAAGACCTGTTCCACCGCCTCAACGTCATCCGCATCCATATTCCGGCCCTCAAGGAGCGCCGGGAGGACATCCCCCAGCTGGCCCAGCACTTCCTGCTGCGAGCCGCCAAGGAGCTGAACGTGGAGGCCAAGAGCCTGCACCCGGATACCCAGACCTACATCAGCCGCCTGCCCTGGCCGGGCAACGTGCGCCAGCTGGAGAACGTCTGCCGCTGGCTGACGGTGATGGCCTCGGGCCAGGAGGTGCTGGTAGGCGATCTGCCCACCGAGCTGCTGACTCCCATCACTAGCACCGCCGAGCCGGGCCAGCCAGCCCTGACCGGTGGCTGGCAGCAGCAGTTGCAGGACTGGGTGGCCGCCAAGCTGGCGCTGGGGGAGACCGATATCCTGGCGGATGCCATGCCCCAGTTCGAACGGATCATGCTGGAGACGGCACTGGATCACACCCATGGTCACAAGCAGGAGGCAGCCCGCCTGCTCGGCTGGGGCCGCAATACCCTGACCCGCAAGCTCAAGGAGCTCGACATTCCCTGAGCCTGCGGGAAAAACGATTCCCATCACGCCTTGAGGGAAAGCCTGACCAATCACACCCCGTTTGCTTGCAAACGGGGTATCTTTTTCAGGCGCCCCGCCTAGAATGGCAGGCTTTCCAACCCGACTCGCAGAAGGTGCCCCATGATTGACAGATCCCTCCCCCTGACCGAACTGCATCGCCATCTGGATGGCAACATCCGCCCGCAGACCATTCTCGAGCTGGGACGTCAGCACAACATCCGACTGCCAGCCGATGAACTGGAGGCCCTGCGCCCACACGTGCAGATCGTCGAGAACGAGCCGAGTCTGGTGGCCTTCCTGAAGAAACTGGACTGGGGCGTGGCCGTGCTGGCCGACTACGATGCCTGCCGCCGGGTCGCCTACGAAAACGTGGAAGATCTGTTGCGTGCCGGGATCGACTATGCCGAGCTGCGCTTCAGCCCGGCCTACATGGCGATGACCCACAAACTGCACCCGCAGGGCGTAGTCGAAGCCATCATCGACGGCGTGGCCGCAGGCAGCCGTGACTTCGGCATCAAGACCAATCTCATCGGCATCATGAGCCGAACATTCGGCACCGAGCAGTGCAAGCAGGAGCTGGATGCCTGTCTGGCTCATCGTGATCGCCTGGTTGCCATCGATCTGGCCGGCGACGAACTGGGCTTCCCGGGCGAGCTCTTCACCGACCACTTCCGCCGGGTGCGGGATGCAGGCATGCGGGTCACCGTGCACGCCGGTGAAGCCGCCGGCCCCGAGAGCATGTGGCAGGCCATTCGCGAGCTGGGAGCCGAGCGCATCGGCCACGGCGTCAAGGCCATCCAGGATCCGGCCCTGATGGCCTATCTGGCCGAACACCGCATCGGCATCGAGTCCTGCCTCACCTCCAACCTCCAGACCACCACAGTGGCGAGTCTGGCCGATCACCCGATCCGCCAGTTCCTGGCGGCCGGCGTGCTGGCCTGCCTCAATACCGACGATCCGGCGGTGGAGGGGATCGACCTGCCTCACGAATACGAGGTGGCTGCCCCCGCTGCCGGCATGACGGTGAGCGAAATCCGCACCGCCCAGCAGAACGGCCTGATCCTGGCCTTCCTGAGCGAAGCCGAGAAGGCCGAGCTGAGTGCCCGTGCGGCTCAACGTTGAGCAGGGGTAAAACCCAATAAAAAAACCGCCGAAAGGCGGTTTTTTATTGTCCCACGACATTGCCCGGCCTAGATCACCCGGGAGAACTGCTGCTGGCGCGCCTTGCTGCGCAGGTAGACATCGAAGCACATGCAGATGTTGCGGATCAACAGCTGACCGGTGGAGACCACCTCCAGCCCCTCTTCGGTCATGCGCACCAGACCGTCGTCGATGAAGGTCTGCAACAGCTTGAGATCCTCGGCAAAATACTCCTTGAACACCAGGCCGTGGGCCTGCTCCACAGCGGCGAAGTTCAGGGAAAAATCGCAGATGAGGCGCTTGATCACCTCACGGCGGATCAGATCGTCCCGATTGAGGGAGCACCCCTTCCACTGGGCATGGCCCAGTGACTCGACCTGGGCGTAGTAGGTTTTGAGATCCTTCTGGTTCTGGGAATAGGCATCCCCCATCATGCTGATGGAAGAGACCCCCAGCCCCAGCAGATCGCAATCCCCTTGGGTGGTATAGCCCTGGAAGTTGCGATGCAGCTTGCCCTCGCGCTGGGCGACGGCCAGCTCGTCATCGGGCTTGGCAAAGTGGTCCATGCCGATGAACTGATAACCCTGGCCGGTCAGGAAGGCAATGGTGTCCTGCAGCATGGCCAGCTTCTCCTGCGGCGCCGGCATGTCCGCTTCTTTCAGCTTGTGCTGGGCGGCAAAACGGCTCGGCAGGTGGGCATAGTTGAAGATGGAGAGGCGGGCCGGGTCGGTCTTGAGCACCTCTTCCAGGGTGTGATGGAAGCTCTCCCGGTTCTGGTGCGGCAGACCGTAGATGAGATCCAGATTGGTGGAGCGGAACCCCAGCTCGCGGGCACGAACCAGCATGGCGCGGATGAAGTCGTTGTCCTGCTCCCGATTGACCGCGACCTGGACCGCCTTGTTGAAGTCCTGAACGCCAAGGCTGATGCGGTTGAAACCGAGCTCCCGCAACACATCCAGCATGGACAATTCGATCTCGCGGGGATCCACCTCGATGCTGATCTCCCCCTCCTCGGCGAAGTGGAAGTGCTCCCGCAACATGGCCATCAGGCGACGAGTCTGGGGTTCGCTCAGATAGGTGGGTGTGCCGCCACCCCAGTGCAGCTGGGTGACCAGTCTCTCCTTGAACAGGGGGGCCTGGGCCTTGATCTCCTGTTCGAGGTAGTCGAGGTATTGATCTGCCTTGTGCTGGTGCCGGGTAATGACCTTGTTGCAGCCGCAGTAGTAGCAGAGCTTGTGACAGAAGGGGATATGCACGTAGAGCGACAGATTGCGTGCAGGATACTGGCCCGCTGCCTGGACAAAGTCCGGATAGCCGAACCCCTCGTTGAACTCCAGCGCAGTGGGATAGGAGGTGTAACGCGGACCACTGTAGTTGTATTTTTCGATCAGGGCCTGATCCCACACAATCTGTTCTGCTTGCACGCTTGCTTCCTCTGTCTTTGTCATGGGCTCACCGGCTTAACTGAAAATCCTTCAGTCTGGCGACATCCTCAAGGATCTGCGTCTCCAGCTCGGCCTCGTAGCCGCTGCGTTCGAGATCCATCTTCATCACTTCATTGCGCTTGAGTGCCCGCCTCGCCTCATGGGTCGGCATTTCCTTCACCTTCTCATAGAGGCCGTAGAGCCCCGGGAACTCGGTGGCAAAGGCGCGGCCCCCCTTTATTTGCAAGGCATCCAGCAGATTGGTCAGCCGGATGGCGCCTTCTGAGTAGTCGCACTGACCATCTCGTACCGCGTGGGCGATCACCCTGACACTCTCCAGGATCCGCTCGTTGCGGGCCGCAATGGCGTGCTGCTGCATCTCTTGCTGGCGTTTGAGGCGCGCCATCAGGGTGCCGGCATAGACGGCAAGCCCCAGCAAAATCAGGCCACCCAACAGGGCGGCCAGCATCCATCCACTCATCACTTTTTCTTCGGCTCGGGTTTGGCTTCAGGCTGGTAGTCCGCCTGAGAGAAACGCTCCCACAGCTCCTCTTCGGAGGCAGGCTGACTCGGCTCGTCAAAATCGGCATCATCAAAATCCATGTCGCCATCTTCGTCATCGTCGTTGTCGATGATACCGAGCTCGTCCATCAGCTCCTGATAACGGTCAACCCGCTGATCGACCCATGCCTGCTCTGCGGCCTCCAGGGTTTCACCGGCATCCAGACGATCCAGCAAGGCATTGAGGCGATCATCATTCTCGATGGACGCCAGCTCCTGCTCGGGGGTCATCACCACCCGCTTCTCTTTCGCAGGCTTGGTCGCCACCGGCTTGCTGCCCTTCTCGTCGGCAATCAGCGCGATGGGCTTGCGAGAGCCGATGCGTGGATCCTTGGCCTGCTTGGAGCCGCTCTTTTTGCCCGCCTGCTCGACCTGTTGGCGGGAGCCCGCCTTCAGGCCCTTGCGCTTGGCGGCGCGCTTGCGCTCACGACCTTCCTGGGCACTGGCATCTGATTCTTTGCGCTTGCCGGTAGGCTTGCGGTTGGGTTGTTTGGCCGACATGAATGACTCCGACAAATAACTGAATGGAAACCCCCGGAGCGTGCCGTCCGGGGAGGATGCTGAAGCGGGGAACAGTAAATATGGAACAAGAGTGGGATCCCGCACCAATTCGACCACTTTGGGCCGCTGAACACCGCAGGATCGGCATCCTCTGGGCATGTTGCTGGTATTTTGACACAGAATGTCTTGGCGGGTTAATGACCCAATAGAAAAAAGGCAGCCGAAGCTGCCTTTTTCCATCATGCGAGTTCCATTCCCTGGTAGCCAATCGCCTTATCCCTGGGCGAACCACGGCGCATCATTTCGTTGGATCATCCTGATCCTTATTGACCAGTCCTGAGTGTGCGTGTGTTTGTTTGTCTAACCCAAACCGGCGACATCCTGCCTCCCATCGGGGTGGTTGCCTCCCGCAGCCCCGTTCATCCCTGGCGGTCACCATCCTGGCTTTTTGCATCTATTGCTCATCGCATGCTCCGAGCCGACATCCTGTCAAACCGAAGACGGGTCTTGCACCCTCTCTCCGGCCAATCCTGATTGCCTACTGTAACTTCTTCGCCGGATGACTCAATCAACCAAAGCACATTTCGAACTGGTACAAAGTGATGTTCTATTTCTTAATTCATTGAAAAATAAAACATAAAAAAATATACGTGAGCAATCTTTCAGACACGACCAGCCCCGTATATAGAAGATCTCTTACAGCAAAGCAGGCTGTTTACGGGCGATCGCTACAACCTCAAAAAAGAACAGGGAACACAATGGTTCCCTGTTCTTTTCAACAAGATAACTAACAGGCTATATCAGTGAAGCCCCGCCACATACTTGGAGAGCGCCTCGATGTCCTGATCCGTCAGCTTCTTGGCCACATCCCGCATCATGCCATTGGGATCGTTGTCGCGGGCCGCCGAACGAAAAGCGGTGAGCTGGGCCTTGATATAGGCGGGATGCTGCCCTGACAGGCTGGGATACTTCGCTTGCTCGACGCCGGAACCCCGTGGGCCATGACAGGCGGTACAGGCGGCCAGGCCTCGCTCCATGTCTCCCCCCATATAAAGCGCCTTGCCTGCGGCAACCACATCATCGGGCACGGCAACCGGCGTCACCTTCTGGCTGGAGAAATAGGCGGCAAGATCGTCCATATCCTGCTCGGACAACGGCAACGCCATGGGTCCCATGACGGGCGCAACCCGACCAGTTTGGCCAGAAGCTGCAGCCTTCAGTTCAACTAATTGTTTTTTGATATATGATGCGTGCTGACCAGCAATCTTGGGATACATGTCGACTGGGCTGTTGCCGTCCGGTCCATGACAGGCCGCACAGACGGCAGCCTTGGTTTGTCCCGCAGCGGCATCGCCCTTGGCTTGTGCCATCCCAGTTACGCCAACCATCAGAGCAAGTGTAATGACTAGGTTCTTCATGGCGTTCCAACTTTCTCGTTATTAGGCTTCCAGATCCCATGCCGCTGAAGGCATGTTAAAATAAACGCGTTCAAGCGACGCCATTTTACACTATTTCACAAAAAAGTAACTCTATAACCCTCTATCTCTATGGGGAATTTACGTTGGATACACAAACTCTGAATTTCAATAAGGTGCATTTTGTGACCAGCGCACCCGACATCCGCCACCTGCCAAATGATGGGGGTGTCGAGATTGCGTTTGCCGGTCGTTCCAACGCTGGCAAATCGTCTGCATTGAATACCTTGACCAAACACAAGAACCTGGCGCGTACCAGTAAGACCCCTGGCCGTACTCAGCTGATCAACCTGTTTGAGCTGGAGCCGGGCAAACGCCTGGTTGACTTGCCTGGCTATGGATATGCCCAGGTTCCGCTGGAAATGAAGCTCAAGTGGCAAAAGTCACTGGCTGAATACCTGCAGCGACGGGAGTCCCTGAAAGGGCTGGTGATCCTGATGGACATCCGCCATCCGCTCAAGGAAACCGACATGAACATGCTGGAATGGAGTTCACACCGTAAACTGCCGGTGATGCTGTTACTGACCAAGGCGGACAAGTTAAGCCCGGGGCCCCGCAACAACCAGGTGATCAAGGTTCGTCAGGCGGTGGCAGAACTGGGCCCGCAGATCCAGGTTGAAGCATTCTCTTCTCTGACCAATATCGGCGTCGAGAAGCTGGCCCAGACCCTAAGCGGCTGGTATCTATCCGAAGCAGACAACGCCCAGGCAGACGACGAAGATCATCAGAACGAGGAGTAAACGACTCCTCTCCCTGGCTGCAATTGGCGGAGTTGGACCTCCGCTGATTGAAAGGCTTTCATGATCCCCCCATCTCCGAGCCCTTCCTCCCCGCCTTCGCCATCTCTGAAGAATAACCTCAAAAAATATATTTAAATCATACTGATAGCCTATTTCGACGCGAAAAGAATTAACTAATCATCAACATGATACCGTTTTCATGGATATCGAGTAAAAAATCAAAATTGAAGGCTGTAACAAACGAAACTGAAATTTAATTACACGATGAGCCAATATAGGGATAAAAATGAGGCCGGTCTTGCCATTGCAAACCGGCCTGAAGAAAAGAGTTCAAAAATTTGGGAAAAAGCGAGTTCTCGAGAACAAAGACGATTGGTTTTCCTCAAGAAACGCCTTCATTCTAACAAAGAACGGCAACAATTAAAGCATTTACTCTAAATGTTACTCATAAAAAAACGCCCCGACGATGACTCATCGGGGCTGCTATTCAGCCACATTCAATTACGTGAAATAAAAGGTCTGAAAGATAGAACATCTTACCTCTGTACCCTACGCCGACAACTGTACAGCAAAGCAGCAGAAAGTGAAAGTAATTTATGTAATTTAGTTTCAAAGATAGGGAAGAAAAAAAATATTCATAATTTTCATGCAGATAAAAAAATCCCCAGTACGAATACCGGGGAGTTATAAAGGTGACTAGCTAGCACTTCCTCAACTATCCAGTTAGTCAGCAGTCCGTTACAGAAGTTCCGCTGCTTTGAGAAAAAACTCAAAAAAATTCTGCGAGTGACGGCAAAGTAAAAGTAACTTATTGTTATGCAATGGTTTTATAAAAATGGCACCTGTTCTGCCACACACCCACCGCAGAACGACCGTTTCACATCACACGTGCCGTGCCGCATCACGAGGGAGCCCTTATCCAGAGATGCAGAATCTCTACATCAGACCTGCCGACAGCCCAATAGAACGCGCAAGCTGGTTCACACGACGCCCAGATTGCGCTGTAACTCTCTCAATACCTGCTTGGTGCCGGGCCGGATCCCTCGCCATACGGTAAAGGCCTCAGCAGCCTGCTCGACCAGCATGCCCAATCCATCCATGGTATGGCGCGCGCCATGTTGTTTGGCCCAGCCGATGAAGGCTGTGTCCGTTGCGCCATACATCATGTCGTAGATCGCGATGTCCGGGTGGATGAGGGTTGGCGCCAAAGGTGGCAACTCTCCTTGCAGACTCGCTGAGGTGGAATTGATGATGAGATCGAACGGCCCCACCAGCTGTTCATAGGATTGAGCAGTGATGCTGCCCAGATCCCTGAACTCCACAGCCAGCTGTTCCGCCTTGGCATGGGTACGGTTGACCACGACGATCTCGCCCGGCGCTTCCGCCAGCAGGGGGGCCAGGGCACCACGAGCTGCGCCACCGGCCCCCAGAAGCAGGATCCTGCTACCGGCAAGGTTCACTCCGTGAGCCTTGAGATCGGCGACCAGCCCGGCGCCGTCGGTATTGTCACCCAGCAGCACACCATCATCAGTCAGTTTGATGGTGTTGACCGCTCCCGCCCGCTTGGCCCTGGGGCTCAGCCGCTCCACCAGCACGAAGGCTTGCTCCTTGAAAGGCACGGTCACGTTGCACCCCTTCCCTCCTTCGGCGAAGAAGTGGTTCAGAGCGCTGGCAAACTCATCGACAGCAGGTTCTGCCAGACCATACTCCAGCTCTTGCTGGGTCTGCCTGGCAAAAAGGGTATGAATGAAGGGAGATTTGCTGTGGCGCACGGGGTGGCCAAAAACCAGATAACGATCCATCAAGGCGTTCCTTTTGAGAGCAATATCCCGATTTAACGGGTTTTCTCATGAAGGAACAAGCCGAATATCGGCAATGAGAAGAGGCCATCATGGCCCCTCTGGTCACAACCACTCGCGCGGTTTGAGGTAGTCGCTATAGAGCAATGCCTCCGGGCTGCCAGCCTCCGGCTGCCAGTCGTACTCCCAGCGCGCCAGCGGCGGCATCGACATCAGGATGGATTCGGTGCGCCCCCCCGTCTGCAGTCCGAACAGGGTCCCGCGGTCGTAGACCAGATTGAACTCCACGTAGCGGCCACGGCGATAAAGCTGGAACGCCCGTTCCCGCTCCCCATAAGCAAGCTCCTTGCGTCGCTCGACAATCGGCAAGTAGGCCGCCAGGTAACCCTCACCCACTGCACGCATGAAGGCAAAGCAGTCGGCAAAGGGCCAGCGGTTCAGGTCATCGAAGAAAAGACCACCCACCCCGCGCGTCTCGCCCCGATGCTTGAGGAAGAAGTAACGATCGCACCAGGATTTGAACTCGGGATAAATGTCGGTGCCGAACGGCTGACAGAGCTCATGGGAGACCTGGTGCCAATGCCTCACGTCCTCTTCGAACGGATAGAAGGGCGTCAGGTCGAAGCCGCCACCAAACCACCAGATCGGCTCCTCCCCCTCTTTCTCGGCGATGAAGAACCGCACATTCGCATGGCTGGTCGGTACATAGGGATTATGCGGGTGGATCACCAGCGACACCCCCATGGCCTCAAACCTGCGGCCAGCCAGTTCGGGACGATGTGCGGTCGCGGATGCCGGCATGGCATCGCCATAGACATGGGAGAAGTTGACCCCACCTTGCTCGATCACCGCCCCCTGGCGCAGCACCCGTGTTCTACCGCCACCACCACCTTCGCGACTCCAGGCATCTTCCACAAAGCGCCCGCATCCATCGGCCTGCTCCAGGCCACGGCAGATATCATCCTGCAATTGCAGCAGGAAGGCTTTTACCTGGGCCACATCCGGTTTGCTCATTTTATCTCCTGTCAGACAGGCATCATGCATGCACTGCCTGCACTTCTCGTATTGTCATGACCTCATCGCACAACCTGCATGAAACAGGGCCGTGCCCAACTCAGGATGGGCGAATAATGGCCCCGGTGCGGGCGTCCTTGATTTCGGACGGGTTAGCTTGCCCCCCGACTTCGCCGGGCAGAATGTAAGCCAGCTGGCTTGCCAGCAGATCGCCAATATCAGCCACCCGACGAGCGGGTTCATCACCGGTTAGATTGGCACTGGTGGACACCAGCGGTTTGCCAAATGCCCGGCAAAGCCCTTGCACCTGGGGATGGCCTGTGACCCGCACCGCCAGGGTCTCGAACTGACCGGTCAACCAGGACGGCGTCGTCGCGCGAGCGGGCATGATCCAGGTGAAGGGACCAGGCCAGCTCGCCTGCACGCGAGCAAGCTGCTCATCGCTGAGCTGGCTCAGGTCGATGTAGTCCTGCAATTGCGCCAGATCTGCCGCGATCAGGATCAATCCCTTCTCCACCGGCCGCTGCTTGATGGCCAGCAGCCGCTGCACGGCGGCTTCGGAATCAGGATCACACCCCAGACCAAACACGGCTTCGGTGGCATAGGCGATAACCCCTTCTCCTTGAAGGGCGGCAACCGCTTGTTCAAATTCATTTGGCATAAGCACATGCGACAGCCACGCTGCCGCCTCTCATCACTGGATTGTATGTTGAACCGACATGACGGCATCGGGGCCATCACTGCTGCGATATGGGCTATATCCCTGCTCCTCTTCAGTCATGCATTTCGGTTCAGACGCTTGAGTGCATCAGTGAACCGAGCAACCGCAGGGAGCTTGAGATGGCGATCAGGTCAGGATCAGGGCAAGTTGGGCGATGTGCATCGGCTCACAACCTCACGCTGACCAGCAATCCGCCTGCCTGATCATGGGCGGCGAGATTATACCCGCTCAATCTGGTGGGAGCATTTCTTTTGCGGGCAGACCCAGCGCAGGTTTCCCCGCACCTTCTTCTCGATCATGATGCCCCAGCCACACTCGGGACAGGGCATGGGAACCGGCTTGTCATTCACCACATACTTGCAGTGAGGATAGGCGTCACACGAGTAGAACTGTTTGCCATAACGGGACGTGCGGCTCACCAGATGACCTTTGCCACACTCCGGGCAGAGGATTTGGGTATCGTCACTCTCCTGAAGGGATTCGATATGCTGACAGGCCGGGTACTGGGTACATCCCACAAACAGACCGTAACGACCCTTCTTGATGGCCAGTGGATGGCCACAATCCGGACAGGACGACCCCTCGAGCACTTTCTCTATGTCGCGGCCAGAGGGCGTGAGGGAGCGAATGTAATCGCAAGCGGGATAGGCTGAACAACCAAGGAAGGGACCGTGCTTGCCCTGGCGGATCACCAGTTCAGCACCACACTGCGGGCACGGCTCGCGCTCGAAGGCATGTTCGTGGGCAGAGAAGAGGTGGTGATCGATCTTTGACATGGGCCGCGCCTTGAAATCCAGATGGCCTGAATTCTACCAGCGCGGCACCGGGCTGTCAGTGGATGACGCCGTCCGACTCGTCAAACACCAGCTCTTCCATCTGCTGGTAGGCGTTTTCGCTGCCTGGCACATTGAACAGCACCATCATGACGACCCACTTCAGATCGTCCAGCTCGATGTCCGGCTTGTCCAGCTCGAGCAACCGTTCGATGCAGATTTCACGGGTTTCGGCATTCAGCACTTGCGCCTGCTCCAGGAACAGCAGGAAACCGCGACATTCAGTACTGAGGCGAACAAGCTCCTGCGGCGCATAGATCCGCATAGAGCCCTGCTGGCTTGCGGTGACATAGACTTCCCGCTCGCTGTCGTGCAGGTTGGCCAGTCGCTCCAGCCAGTTGAGCGCTTTCTCGATCTCGTCCTTGTCGAAACCGGCCCGGCTCAGTTCGTCGGTGAGTTCATCCTGCTCGACCATCACATCTGCATCGCTGTGGATGTAGGTCTCGAAAAGGTACATCAATACATCAAACATGATTCGCCCTCCTCGCTCTGACGTATCCACCGGCTACCGCCATCACTGCACCAACCAGCTCCAGCTCTACCAACCTGCCCAGTACGATATCGACAGGAAGCCGGGCCCGTTCGGCAACGGTATCCACGCTCGTGGTCTCATAATCTACGTTATCCAACAAATCGGCATAAGGCAATTCGCTATTATGCTGCGCCTCGGAAGAACCGTTGGCGGGTCCAGGGGGCAAGACCAGCCTTGGAAACTCTTCCAGGATATCGGCGGCATTCAAGACCAGCTTGGCACCCTGTTGAAGCAGACGGTTGCACCCTGCTGCCTGTGCATTTTGCGGAGCGCCGGGAACGGCAAAGACCTCGCGGCCCTGCTCCAGCGCATAACGGGCCGTGATGAGCGAACCACTCTGTTCTGCCGCTTCCACCACCAGTGTCCCCAGCGACAGGCCACTGATGATACGGTTGCGGCGAGGGAAGTGTTCAGCCAGGGGGCCTTGCTGGGGCGCCAACTCGGAAACAAGCAGACCTTCCTGCTCGAGGATCTGCATCGCCAACCCCTGATGACGCTTGGGGTAGAGACAATCCAGACCGGACCCGAGCACCGCCAGGGTGATTCCGCCCGATGCCAGCGCCTGCTGATGGCAAACGCCATCGATGCCCAACGCGAGGCCGGAGGTGATCGCCAGACCACAGCCCACCAACTCGGCACACAAACGTGTCGCATTGTCTTTGCCGGCATAGGTGGGGTGGCGGGTACCCACCATCGCCAACTGTGGAAGGGAGAGGGATGAGACGTTCCCGCGGCAGTAGAGCAAGAGCGGGGCGCCGGGGATCTCTTTGAGCAGGGCAGGATATGCGGGGTCATCGGGACAGAGGAGGTGATTGCCGGGCTCGGCGGCCCAGCTCAATCCCTGCTCCACGACAGGAAGAGGCCATCTCATCTGCTGAATCTGGGCACTCTGCAGACCAAGAGCTCGCAGGGCGCCATCGTCTGAGTCAAACAGAGTTGTGATGTCACCACCCACATGCGCCAACAGGCGAGCGGCGGTGACCGGGCCTATGCCTGTAACGGCATCCAGCGTCAGCCATAGCGACAACCGCTCCAGTGGCAAGGACACGTCAGAAATTACTGACCTGATAACCAGAGCCGACCAGATCCTGACTCTGCAGGATAAGACCGTAACTCAATTTGTCGTAGACCTTGAACAGCATGACTCTGGCAACGGCCTCGGCAGGCAGCGATGACTTGCCGGCAGAATAGAACGCCTTGTCATAGACGGATGAATATTCCCGGTATGACACCTTGCCATTCTTGTCCACCATCTCGGCTCCCGGGCGCAGGATCTCGAGCACATCGCCCGGGGCCACCTGATCACGCTCCCCCTTGTTGATGAGTACCACATCAAACTTGCCCCCACCATGTACCTTGCTCGGCAGCTCGATCACATAGCCGGGGGAAATGGAAGGTGCCGCCTTTGGCATGAACACGGCAGAGATGCTCTCCTGCGACGGCAGCGGCATCACCTTGTCGCCCTGATACACCTCACGCCGGTTATGGGTCAGCGTCACTTTGGTGGTGTCGTGGGCAAGGTACTCCTCTGCCCGCACCGTGCCGACAAAAATTGCCTCCTGACCGAGCGACTCGCCGGTATGCTTGTCCTTGTATGCCACCCCCGGGCGATAGAGGCCATAACTCTGGCCCGGGTTCAGGGCTCCTTTCACATAGAGAATGTCGCCCTCCAGCATCCCGACATGCTTGTCATTGTTGCCGAGCACATAGGGCAGGTCCTTGCTCTGCTGGCTGTTGGCCAGAATGTGGTCGGTCTGCAGGAAGGGCGCTATCTCGCTCAGAGGCAGGGTCGGTATGGGATTGGCCTTGTTTTCATAGCGGTTCTTGGGCGAGAGACGGATGACCTGCTTGCCACCCTGACTGGCTTTGCCGAGCCGAGGCTCACCATTGACCCAGCTCAGGTGCAGCACGTCACCGGGATAGATCCAGTGGGGATTGGCGATCTGCGGATTGATGTTCCAGAGGCGTGGCCAGAGCCAGGGTTCGGCCAGATACTGGCCCGAGATGTCCCAGAGGGTGTCCCCTTTTTGCACCACATAAGTCTCGGGGTAACCGGATTTGAGCGTCAACTGCTGTGCCATGGCGCCACCGGCCAGGGCTGTCGCCAGGCAGGCGACGACGATTTGCTTCAGATACATAACACTCCCTGTTACTTCTGCACGCAAAGTGTTGCTGTTTTTTGTCGGCGTAAATGACTAGAATTACGTCAATATTGACTGCGTTTATATGAAACTAAAGAAAAAATTATGGCCATTCTAGATGTATTGCGTTTCCCCGATGAGCGTCTGCGCACAGTCGCGGCCCCTGTCGAAGCCTTTACACCCGAGTTACAACACATTGTAGATGATATGTTCGAAACCATGTACGCGGAGGAAGGCATCGGCCTGGCCGCGACCCAGGTCGACATTCATCAGCGCATCATCGTCATCGATGTCTCCGAGAACCGCGAAGAACAGCTGGTGTTGATCAATCCGGAGATCCTGGAGCAGTCCGGCAGCACCGGCATCGAAGAGGGCTGCCTCTCCGTGCCCGGCAACCGTGCTCTGGTTCCGCGCGCCGAGTGGGTCAAGGTCAGGGCGCAAGATCGCCACGGCAACACCTTCGAGCTGGAAGCGGACGATCTGCTCGCCATCTGCATACAACATGAGATGGATCATCTGGTCGGCAAGCTGTTTGTGGATTACTTGTCCCCGCTCAAGCGCCAGCGCATTCGTCAGAAGCTGGAAAAGATGGCCCGTGAAGATCGCAAAGTCCTCTGAGGATCCGCTCCATTGAACAAGCTGAAACTGATTTTTGCCGGTACCCCCGACTTCGCCGCCCGTCATCTGGCGGCGTTGTTGTCTTCCGGCCACGAGGTCGTCGCCGTTTATACCCAGCCGGACAAGCCCGCCGGTCGCGGCCAGAAGCTCACTGCCAGCCCGGTCAAGGAGCTGGCGCTGGCCCACGATCTGCCGGTCTATCAACCTGCCTCCCTGCGCAATGAAGCGGCGCAGGCCGAACTGGCCGCTCTGGGTGCCGATCTGATGGTCGTCGTGGCTTATGGCCTCATCCTCCCCAAGGCGGTGCTCGATACGCCGCGTCTGGGTTGCATCAACGTGCACGGATCCCTGCTGCCGCGCTGGCGCGGTGCCGCCCCGATTCAACGCTCCATCTGGGCGGGGGATGCCGAAACCGGCGTCACCATCATGCAGATGGACGTGGGGCTGGACACCGGCGCCATGATCCGCAAGGTAACCTGCCCCATCGCCAGTGATGAGACCTCTGCCAGCCTCTATGACAAGCTGGCCGGTCTGGGCCCGCAGGCACTGGTCGATACCCTGGACGCCATGGCTGCCGGCGACACCGCCGCCGAGCCCCAGGACGATGCGCTGGCCAACTACGCCGAGAAGCTCTCCAAGGAAGAGGCCCGCATCGACTGGTCGATGGACGCCGTTGCCATCGAGCGCTGCATCCGTGCCTTCAACCCCTGGCCCATCAGCTGGTTCGACGTCGCCGGACAGACCGTCAAGGTGTGGCAGGCCGAAGTCCTTCCCCAGGCGCACGGCCAGGCAGCCGGCACCCTGCTCAAGGCCGACAAGCAGGGGATCGAGGTTGCCACCGGTCAGGGCGTGCTGCGCCTGCTGACCCTGCAACCTCCCGGCAAGAAGGCCATGTCCGTTTCGGATCTGCTCAACTCTCGCCGCGACTGGTTTGAACCTGGCACGCAACTGATTTGATCTGGATTGAATTGACACAAGCGGGGCCCTGGCCCCGACTTGTGCATCTAAGGTAACGCTATGAAAACACGCGCACAGGCTGCTCTCGTCATTCAACAGGTGCTGGATCAGGGCCAATCTCTCTCCGCCGTTCTGCCTGCTGCCCAGGAGAAGGTCGCCCCTCGCGATCGCGCCCTCCTGCAAGAACTCTGCTACGGCACCCTGCGCTGGCTGCCCCGCCTCGATGCGGCGGTCAGCGAGATGATGGACAAGCCGCTCAAGAACAAGAGCCGCATCTTCCACTACCTCATCCTGGTCGGCCTCTACCAGCTCATCTATACCCGCATTCCGGCTCACGCCGCCGTGGCCGAGACCGTCAACGCCGTCAAGCTGCTCAAGGGTTCTTCCCTGCGCGGCCTCATCAACGGCGTACTGCGCAACTTCCAGCGCAGCGCCGAAGTGATCCTGCTGCGCATCGACCGCGTCCCCAGCGTCCGCCTCGGCCATCCCGAATGGCTCACCAAGCGCCTGCGTCAGGCCTATCCCGATGACTGGGAGTTCATCATGGAGGCCAACAACCAGCGCCCGCCCATGTGGATCCGCAACAACAGCCAGCGCCAGAGCCGCGAGGCCATGCTGGCCCGCATGAGCGAGGCGGGCATCCCGGCGATGGCCGGTGTGGAAGGGGAAGATTGCATCCTGCTGGAGCGCCCCTGCGACGTGACCAAGCTGCCCGGCTTCGAGCAGGGTGACTGCTCGGTGCAGGACGGTGCCGCCCAGCAGGCCGCCGCCCTGCTCGATCCCCAGCCGGGCGAGTGGGTGCTGGACGCCTGCGCCGCCCCCGGCGGCAAAACCGCACATTTGCTGGAGCGCCAGCCAGCCCTTGCCGGCGTGGTTGCCGTCGACGCCGACGACAACCGCCTCAAGCGGGTGCAGGAGAACCTGGATCGCATCGGCCTTCAGGCCCAAGTGATCCACGGTGATGCCAGCACGCCGGATCTGTGGTGGCCACAGGGGCAGTTCGACCGCATCCTGCTGGATGCCCCCTGCTCCGCCACCGGCGTCATCCGTCGTCACCCCGACATCAAGTGGTTGCGCCGGGATCAGGACATCCGCGAGCTGGCCGAGCTGCAACGCCGCATTCTCGATGCCCTCTGGGGCAAGCTGAAGCAGGGCGGCACCCTGCTCTACGCCACCTGCTCCGTGTTGCCGGAAGAGAACCGGGAGCAAATCCGCGCCTTCCTGGCCGATACCCCGGATGCCCGCCTGGTGCCGTTGCATGCAGAAGACACCCCGGCCTGTCCGGGTCGCCAGTTCCTGCCCGGCGAAGCGGAGATGGACGGCTTCTACTATGCCAAGCTCATCAAGCTGTAGGCCGAACCGGCGGATGGCAGGCCCGGTGACGGGCCGCCTCATTACGAAGCAACAACCTTGAGTAAGATGGCCTTATGAAAATCATCATTCTGGGCGCAGGTCAGGTGGGTGGCACCCTGGCCGAAAATCTCGCCGGCGAGAACAACGACATCACCATCGTCGACACCGACAGCGAGCGCCTGCGCGAACTGCAGGACAAATTCGACCTGCGGGTGGTGAACGGCCACGGCGCCCATCCCAGGGTGCTGCGCGAAGCCGGCGCCCAGGATGCCGACATGCTGGTCGCCGTCACCAACAGCGACGAGACCAACATGGTCGCCTGCCAGGTCGCCTACTCCCTGTTCAACACCCCGAACAAGGTGGCGCGCATTCGCTCCCCCGCCTATCTGGTGGAGCGGGATCGCCTGTTCCTGCCCGAATCCGTCCCCGTGGACCACCTGATCGCCCCCGAGCAGCTGGTGACCGACTACGTGCGTCGCCTGATCGAGTATCCGGGGGCGTTGCAGGTGGTGGATTTTGCCGACGGCAAGGTGGGCCTGGTGGCGGTCAAGGCCTATTACGGCGGCCCCTTGGTGGGCAATGCGCTCTCCACCCTGCGGGAACACATGCCCAACATCGAAACTCGGGTCGCCGCCATCTTCCGCCAGGGGCGCTCCATCCGCCCCCAGGGCACCACCATCATCGAAGCCGATGACGAGGTGTTCTTTGTGGCCGCAGCGGGCCATATCCGCGCCGTGATGTCGGAACTGCAACGCCTCGAGAGCCCCTACCGGCGCATCATGATCGTCGGCGGCGGCAACATCGGCGCCGGCCTAGCCCGCCAGCTCGAGAAGCGCTACAGCGTCAAGCTCATCGAGCGCAACCAGAAGCGGGCGGAGCAGCTCTCCGAACACCTGGAACACACCATCGTCTTCTGCGGCGATGCGGCGGATCAGGAGCTGCTGGCGGAGGAGCACATCGACCAGATCGACGTCTTCATCGCGGTGACCAACGAGGATGAGGCCAACATCATGTCGGCCCTGCTCGCCAAGAAGATGGGGGCCAAGAAGACCATGGTGCTGATCCAGCGCGGCGCCTACGTGGACCTGGTACAGGGCGGCTCCATCGACATCGCCATTTCCCCCCAGCAGGCCACCATCTCTGCCCTGCTGACCCATGTGCGCCGTGCCGACATCGCCAACGTCTACAGCCTGCGCCGCGGGGCGGCCGAAGCCATCGAGGCGATCGCCCACGGGGACGAGAACACCTCCAAGGTGGTGGGCAAGACGGTGGGCGAGCTGAAGCTGCCCCCGGGCACCACCATAGGCGCAGTGGTGCGCGGTGATGAGGTGCTGATCGCCCACGATCGCACCCAGATACAGCAGGATGACCACGTGGTGATGTTCCTGGTGGACAAGAAGTACATCCCGGAAGTGGAGCGTCTGTTCCAGCCCAGTCCCTTCTTCCTGTAAGCCGGCCATGTCTCTGGCAACGGTATCCGGACCCGGCCCCTTTTCTCAGGAAAGGTCCGGGTCTTTTTTCAATCAACGACCAGGTTATCTTGCATGATCAAGCTGCATCCCATCGTCTTCACGCTCGGGCTGGTACTCTCCAAGCTGGCGCTCTTCATGTGGCTGCCCACCCTGCTGGCCCTGCTGACCGGTTCGGAAGGTTTCGTCGAATTTCTCAAGTCGGTCTTGATCACCCACGGTGCCGCCCTGCTCTGCCTCCATTACGGTCGCAAGGCAGAGTTTCACCTCGGCGTGCGGGAGATGTTCCTGCTCACCACCTCGGTCTGGGTGGTCGCCTGCGTCTTCGGGGCCCTGCCCTTCGTCTTCATCACCCATATCGACTTTGCCGACGCCTACTTCGAGACCATGTCGGGGGTCACCACCACGGGATCCACCGTGCTGTCGGGGCTGGACGGCATGGCCCACAGCATCCTGCTGTGGCGATCCATCCTGCAGTGGCTGGGCGGGGTCGGCTTCATCGTGATGGCGGTGGCGGTGCTGCCCTACCTCAACGTCGGTGGCATGAAGCTGTTCCAGACCGAGAGCTCGGATTGGTCCGACAAGAGCGCCCCCCGCGCCAAAACGGTGGCCAACAACATAGTGCTGGTCTATCTGGTACTCTCCATGCTCTGCTTCCTCGCCTACTGGGTGAGTGGCATGAACCTGTTCGAAGCGGTCAACCACGCCATGACGACCCTCAGCACCGGCGGCTACTCCACCTCGGACCAATCCATGTCCCACTTCTCCCACGCGGCGCACTGGATAGGCACCCTCTTCATGTTCCTCGGTGGCCTGCCCTTCCTGCTCTATGTGCAGGCTCTCTCCCGCCGTGACAACAGCCTGTTCAAGGATGCCCAGGTGCAGGGCTTCTTCTGGCTGATCGTCTGGGTGACCCTGGTCGTCACCTTCTACCTCTGGGTGAGAGACATCTACGGCTTCATGGATGCCTTGCGCATCAGCAGCTTCAATATCGTCTCCGTGCTCACCACCACGGGTTTCGGACTCGGCGACTTCGGCACCTGGGGCCCGCTCACCACCATTATCTTCATCATCCTGCTGGCACTCGGCGCCTGCTCCGGCTCCACCTCGGGCGGGCTCAAGATCTTTCGGGTCCAGGTGGCCTTCGCCCTGTTCAAGAAACAGATGCGCCAGCTGATGCACCCCTCCGCCGTGTTTCCCCAGAAGTACAACGGCCGTCCGGTCAACGACGCCATCATCCGCTCCCTGATCTCCTTCGTGCTGGGCTACTTCGCCATCATCCTGCTGATCGCCGCCCTGCTCGCCGCCATCGGGCTGGACCCCCTGACCGCCATCTCGGGCTCCATCACCGCCGTCGCCAACGTGGGCCCGGGCATGGGGCCTGTCATCGGTCCCAGCACCAACTTCGCCAGTCTGCCGGATGCGGCCAAGTGGATACTGTCGTTCGGCATGCTGCTGGGACGCCTCGAGATCCTGACGGTGGCTGTGCTCTTCTTCCCCTCCTTCTGGAAGCAATAAGCAGCCGTCCAGGCTGTTGCATGAAACGAAAAGGGCAGCCAATGGCTGCCCTTTTCGTTGTCCCGGCGAATGACGACTCCCCTCAGTCCGCCGACTCCTCTCGCTCCAGCGCCCGGTCCACCAGCGCGTCCGGCAAGGGCTTGGTCACCTCGACCCCCAGCTCGCGAAAGCGCTCGGCCTGGGCGATCAGGTTGCCACGACCGTTGACCAGCCGCCCCATCGCCTTGTCGTAGCTCTCCTGCGCCTTGTGCAGGCTGCCCCCCATCTGCTGCATCTCCTCCACGAACAGCCGCAGCTTCTCGTAGAGGCGGCCGGCCCGCTCCGCTATCTGGCGCGAGTTCTGGTTCTGCCGCTCGTAGCGCCACAGGTTCTCTATGGTGCGCAGGGCCACCATCAGGTTGGTGGGGCTCACCAGCAGGATGTTGTGTTCCAGCCCGTAGCGCACCAGGGAAGGGTCTGCTTCCAGGGCAGCGAGGAAGGCAGGCTCTACCGCCACGAACATCAGCACATAGTCCAGGGTGCGCACCCCGGGCAACTGCTGGTAATCCTTGCGGCCCAGCTCGCGGATATGGTTGCGCACCGAGGCGACGTGCTCCTTGAGCGCCACCGCCTTCTCCAGATCGTCAGCGGCGTTGTACCAGCGCTCATAGGCGGTCAGCGACACCTTGGCGTCGATGATGATGTCCTTTTCCTGGGGCAGGTGGACGATGACGTCGGGCTGGTAGCGCTTGCCCTTGTCCACCTCGATGTTGACCTGGGTGTGGTACTCATGCCCCTCGCGCAGGCCGCACTCGGAGAGGATCCGCGCCAGCACCACCTCCCCCCAGTTGCCCTGCTGCTTGCTGTCGCCCTTGAGGGCCCGGGTCAGCGCCGCCGCCTCTTCGGTCATGCGGGCGTTGAGCTCGGCAAGGCGCTCCAGCTCGAACTTGAGGTTGTGGCGTTGGGCCGTCTCCTGGGCGTGGGTCTCTCCCACCTGGCGGCGAAAGCCCTCCAACTGCTCCTTGAGTGGAGTCAGCAGGAGATCCATGCTGTTCTGATTCAGTTCGCGGAAGTTGCCGGCATTTTGTTCAAAGATACGATTGGCGAGGTTCTCGAACTGTTGGCTGAGGCGCTGTTCAGCCTCTTGTTGCAGTTGCAGCTTCTCGGCGCTGGCGATGCGTTCGCTGCGCAGGGTCGCCTCGGCTTCCTTGAGACGGGCGGTGAGCTTGAGCAATAGGGTCTGCTGCTGATCCAGCTTCTGCTGAGCCAGCATCTTCTCGTCCTGCAGCGCGTCCCAGCGATCCTGCAACCCCTGATAACGCTCCTCCAGCAGCAGCGCCTCTTCACGGCCGCTGCGCCGCCCCCACCACCAGCCAAACAGCAGTGCCAGCCCGCCAGCCAGCATGGCAGGCCACCAGGTCAGCAGCGGGGTCATCGGCGCCCCCGCTGGCGCAGGAAGAGTTCGAGATAGCGGTTGAGCAGCAACCAGATCAGCACATAGAGCAGGTAGGCCGCCAGCACCACCCACTTGTGGCTGTTGACCCCGGTATCCAGTTCACTGAACTCGATACCCTTGAGATGGCAGTAGGCCCACATCAGCAGGGGGAAGACATAGAGCAGAGAAGCACGCCACAGAAATAGCCACATGAGTTCATTCAATCCCGCAAAAAGACCCGCCTAGCTTACACAAGGGCAACCCGGCTTGCGATCCTGCCCGCCGCTATTCTCTGGCTTGCCGGCCCAAAACTGGATAAAATTAACCCCTAATAGGTATAGAGGTGGGCATGACGCATTTTTTCTGTCGCTGGCTGGCACACGCATGGGGGAGCCCCCGCAGACCCGAGGTGGTCTGCCATGAGGCACGCCCGCCCTGGGCCATCGACGAGTCCCAGTTCCTCACCCTCTGCACCCGTTGTGGCGACTGCTTCAAGGCGTGTCCCAACGGCCTCATCAAGCCCGCCGATCGCCCCGAATATGACGGCAGCCCCATCGCCGGTACCCCAGTGCTGGATCTCGCCTGTGGCCAGTGCAGCTATTGCGGCAGCTGCGCCAGAGCCTGCCCCACGGGCGCACTGGATCTCTGCCTCGGCCGTCAGGTGCAGACCCGGGTCAGGATAGAGGCGAGCTGCCAGGCCCGTCAGGGCTACTACTGCCTCATGTACAGGATCTTTAGCAGCAACCAATTGAAATAGATATAAAAATGGCTTCGATTGTGATCTGATTTTATCGCCAAACAAAACCGCCACGCACGAAGCCATGACCATTATCGATGCCAACCACTATCTTGAGCAACTTCTCTCTCCTGCCGAACTCGACCGCATTGCCCGTGACTGCCAATTTTGCTTGCGCAAACGAGCCATTACGCCTGCCATGCTGGTGACTGCACTCTTGCGGGCACTTGGCTGCGACCAGGTCGATGGTATCGCTGGATTGCACCATCATTTCAATGCCTTGCAACTGGTTGATGCCCATCAGGTTTCCTACAAGCCCTTTCACAACCAGTTGCGCAAAGCGTCGTTCGCCCTGTTCATGAAGGCGCTGGTTGAACGGGCTATCG
>NZ_JAPDBQ010000040.1:0-28487 GCF_027705325.1 Aeromonas sp. QDB18 | reverse complement strand
CTCCTGCATGGAGACGTGATTAGATCACAGACGATCAGCCTGTTCAAATTTCATTAACAAAGTGCGATCCCGCCCTGCATACCAGATAGGGCTCGGGAATATCGATGATGCGCCGCCCCTTGTATTTCCCGTAAGGCATCTTGCTGGCCAGCGTCAGCAAGATGCGCTCATCGCTGAGTCCATCCATATCAATCGATATTCAGGTATTTATGGGTCTGGATGGAGAGTCGCCAGTTACGGGCGATGCAGGTCGCCATGGCCAGCTCCGTGGCCCTGGCTTTCTGGCTGATGGGTTGCAGCGCAATCATCACATCGGGGCGCAGCCGGGCGGTGGCCAGCAGGGCATCCAGCTCCTCGATATGGTGCTCGGTGGCCACCGGATGCTTGATCTCGTTGGCCCGCTCGAGGGCAGAGACCAGCACCGGCAACCCACCCTTCATGCCGATCTTGGGGGAAACAGTCACCCAGGTCTGCTCATGGGTCAGCACCTCGCTGGTCCCGCTGGTTTCGATCTGCACCTGATAACCCGATGCCACCAGGGCCGAAGATAGCTCGCGCAAGTCGTAGAGGCAGGGCTCACCACCGGTCAACACCACGTGACGGGCCCGGTAACCGAGCCGGGTAAAGCTGGCCAGAATATCTTCCGTGCTCATCTTGCTCCAGCCGTCGGACTCATTGGAACGATCGAGCACCTCGCCAGGGGCCACCTCACGCTCGGGGTCCACCACCCAGGTGTGGCGGGTATCGCACCAGGGACAGCCCACCGGGCAGCCCTGAAGGCGAACGAAGATGGCGGGCAGGCCGGTAAATACCCCCTCCCCCTGGATGGTCTGGAAGATCTCGTTGATTGGGTAGTGCATCTTGGTCACGACTTGCTGCAAAGGGGGCGGATTATACCCCAAACCCGGGCCAGGCACAGGCTCAGGATCCGCTTTTCTCGCCCAGTCCGCTCTTCTCGTAAAGTCTGGCACGGATGCCGCTCTTGTCAGCCAGATAGCGATCCAGGCCACGGCGACGCAGCTCGCAGGCCGGACAGGCCCCGCAACCATCTCCCTGGACACCGTTGTAGCAAGTGAGCGTCTGGTGACGCACGGTATCGAGGTGACCGTAATGATCCGCCAGCGCCCAGGTTTCGGCCTTGTCGAGCCACATCAGGGGGGTTTCGAAGCGGATGGGGCGATCCAGCCCCAGGGAGACCGCCTGATTGAGCGCCTTGACGAAGTCGTCGCGGCAATCGGGATAGCCGGAAAAGTCGGTCTCGCACACCCCTGTGATCACCGCTTCGGCGCCCACCTGATAGGCATAGATGGCCGCCAGGGTCAGGAACAGGATGTTGCGTCCCGGCACGAAGGTGTTGGGCAGGCCGTTCTCCTGAAGCTCGAAGCTCACTGGTATGTCGTCCCGGGTCAGCGCAGAGATGGCCAGCTCCCCGAGCATGGCCACATCCATTACCTTGTGGGCGGCGATCCCGAGCGCCGTCGCCAGATGGCGGGCGGTGTCAATCTCCGCCCGATGGCGCTGGCCGTAATCGAAGGTGATGGCATGCACTTCGTCATAGCGGGCCTGTGCCTGCACCAGGCAGGTGGTGCTGTCCTGCCCGCCACTGAAGACCACGACGGCTTTTTTCATGTTTTTCACTCCTCTGGGCAACTCAACGGCGGCGGCCTTGTGCAAAGTCATGCCACTGCCGGTTCAAATGGGTAAACAGGGTCATCAGCGGGGCGAAGCGCTCAGGCTCTCCTTCCCACCGGGACAACAGATGGTAGCCCGCTTCCAGGGTGGACAATGCCTCCTCAAAGGGCTTCTTGCGAATGGAATATTGCCCGGCAATGGCGCCGAGGGTGATCCGCGGCAACCCGAGCAGTGCAGGCGAGCTGTGCAACATGCGATAGGCTTTGCGCCAGGTGCCATCGAGGAGGATGAAGTGGGCTCGCACGGTGCGTCCACGCCTCAGGAGATGCTCCCTTGCCTGTATCAGGGTCAGGGCCTCCTCATCGGGCCACAGCACGTAGCACTGGACAGCGGGGTCGGCAAGCAGGACATTGAGCCCTTCGTCGTCGGAAAAGTCCTCTCCCACATGGATGCGCACATCGGTCAGGGACGCCGCCAGCAACGCAGCCGTCCCCTTGGGGTGACCTACTTCGGCAGGGTGTTGCAGAATATGGAGCGCAGCCAGGTTCGGCACCCGCTGAATATAATCGCACAGGCACGCTTTGAGGGCCCGGGTACAGCGTGTACAGTATCGGCTCTCTTTGTCGTTGGGCTGCTTCATGTTGTCAGGAAAATCGGGTCTGCTCTGGGTCATCGCGCTTTCGCTCGTCACTGCCTTGCTCTTTTTCACCGTGCCAAATCATCAGCTCGCCTTCGATCGCGACCTGATCGCCCAGGGCGAAGGGTGGCGCATCATAACAGGCAATCTGGCACACACCAATGGATGGCATCTGCTGCTCAACCTGAGCGGTCTGGCCGTGCTCTACAGCCTGTTTCAGGAGTACCTGACGGGATGGCGCCTGCCCGTGCTGTTGCTGCTGCTGGGAACGGCGGTCGGACTCGGCATCTGGTGGGGCTGCCCGCAAACCCAGTGGTACATGGGACTCTCCGGCCTGCTGCACGGCTTGTTCGTATGGGGTGCCATGCAGGACATCCGCTTTCGCCGTCACTCCGGCTGGCTGATGCTGGCGGGCGTCGCCATCAAGCTCGGTGTGGACTTTTACAGTGCCGGCGAGAGCCCTGTCTCCGCCTTGATCGGTGCCAGGGTACACATCGAGTCACACTTCATCGGTGCACTCGCCGGCCTGCTGCTCGGTTTCTTCCCCATTCGTCTGGACGCCCAGGCCGTCCACTCCTGAGCTCCCCATAGGCAAAGCCAGCCCACGGCCAAAATGCAGCAGGCCGGATCTGGGATCCGGCCTGCGCTCATTCGCCCATGACGCCGTTACCGGCAAAGCTCGGCATTGATCGCCCCAAGCATGGCGGCGGGATCCGAGGACTGGGTGATGGGACGACCGATCACCAGATAATCCGCCCCCGCCTCCACCGCTGCCAGCGGCGTCATGACGCGGCGCTGATCACCGGCAGCCGATCCGCTCGGACGAATGCCCGGCGTCACCAGCTTGAATTCGGTTCCCAGCAGCCCCTTCAGCACACTCGCCTCTTCCGCGGAGCAGACCACACCATCCAGCCCGGCCGTCTTGGCAAGGGTGGCCAGGCGGATCACCTGTTCTGCCGGCGTCACATCCAGACCCAGGGGCGCCATGTCGGACTGCTCCATGCTGGTCAGCACGGTTACCCCGATGAGCAGGGGCGCGTTGTCGCCGTATGGCAGCAACGCCTCTCTGGCGGCACGCATCATGCGTTCGCCACCGCTGGCATGGACATTCACCATCCAGACGCCCAGCTCCGCACTGGCCGCCACCGCCTTGGCGACGGTGTTGGGAATGTCGTGAAATTTCAGATCCAGGAAGACGTCGAACCCCTTGGCCACCAGTTGACGAACGAACTGGGGACCAAACAGGGTAAACATCTCCTTGCCTACCTTGAGGCGGCACTGGGCCGGTGAGATCTGCTCAATGAAGGCAAAGGCGTCGGCTTCGTGCTGATAATCCAGCGCGACCAGTACTTTGGGGTCTTGCATGTCACTTCCTATGGATTGTTATGCCACAGCCAGGCACAGCAGAGCCGGGGCCCGGTTGCACGCTGGCATCTGAAATTCTTGGGTATCCGTGCTCGCCCGGGCGTGTTGGCCTCGCTGGCGTTTACTCTCCATCCAGCCCTCGGATCGGCTTGATGGTGCCCCACTGCCGGCAGGAAGGGCATTGCCAGAACAGCGAATGGGTGGCAAAGCCGCACTGACGGCACTTGTGGGTCGACTTGATCTTGATCTGCTCACCGACCAGCTGTTGCAGCAGCTCCAGGCTCTCCTTGGCAGGCCCCTCCTCGGCACTGACCAACTGGAAACCGACTAGCTGATAAAAGCCCTTCATGGAGGGGTGGCGACGCAGTTGGCGCAGCACCAGGGCCCGGGCCTGGCTCAACCCATCGCGAGCCTCCACCAGATTGGCCAGTGCCAGGGTCACGCTGACCCCCGCATGATCCTCTACCGCTTTTTCAAGCAGCGGGATAAGCTCCTGGCTGCGACCAAGCTGGCGATAGCATTCGAGCAGTTTTGGCATGGCTTCGGAGGCAAAGTCGATATCCTGCTCGAACACCCGCAGGAGCTCCTTGGCCGCATCCTCGAACCTGCCCTCCTCCATCGCCAGATCGGCCAGCCGCAAGCTGGCGCGGGCACAGGCCGGGTGCGCACCGAGCGCACGCTTGAGCTTGGCGATGCCCGCAGGCTTGTCGCCATCGCGCAAGGCACTCTCCGCCTGTTCGCAATAGAAGTGGGATATGGGCTCGGCCAGCTTCTTGCCCTGGAATTTCTGCAGACGCACCGCCACGGCGATGGCATTGTCCCAGTCACGCAACTGCTGATGAATGATCAGGAGCTGTGCCAGAGCCGTCTCTTCGAAATCGCTGTCATCACACAGCTCTTTCCAGAGTGCTTCGGCCCGATCGAGCAAGCCGGCAGCCAGAAAGTCACGAGCCAGCTCCTGCAAGGCAAGCTGACGCTGCTCACGGGTCAGCTGACGGGCGACCAGGTTCTGGTGGATCTTGATGGCACGATCGACCTCGCCCCGTTGACGGAACAGGTTGCCGAGGGAGAGGTGGGTTTCGATGGTTTCGCTGTCGACTTCCAGCAGCTGGATAAAGAGATCCACCGCCTTGTCCGACTCGTCAGAGAGCAAATAGTTGAGGCCCGCCACGTACTGGCGGGAAAACTGGTTACTCTGTTGCTGGGTGTCCTGGCGAACACTCCTGCGGCCCATGTACCAGCCATAACCGGCGGCGATGGGCAACAGCAGGAAAAGCAGTTCAAGCATCGAGGGACATTATTCCTTGGTTGTCGACCGGGCAAGCTCCAACTCGCGAGATTGACGACGCATGGTTCGGTTCAGGGTGCGATTTTGCAGCTTGAGACGCAGGAACAGCAGACCAAATACCAGCCAGCCCAGCAGAAAACCGCCGGCGAAGAAGAACCCCAGCAACATGGAGAGCGAGAACTCCCCCTGGGCAATCAGGTAGTTGAACTGCACCAGCTGACCATTTTGAGAACCGATGGCAAGGGTCAGGACAAACACCAGCACCAGTGGAATGAGGGCCAAGATACGCTTCATGGGAGCTCCCTGTCTGTAGCGAATGAGTGACTGATTATCCTTAAAATCACAGGCAGACTCTAGCGCGAATGGGAAAAGAGTGTGAGAAACCCGACAACGGGCAGACTCCAGGCCATAAAAATGAAAAAGGCATACTCAGGTATGCCGTTTTCTGCATTATTCGATGATGTTGACGCGTTCGCGCAACTCTTTGCCAGGTTTGAAGTGCGGGACATATTTCCCGGTCAGTTCAACCTTGTCCCCGGTCTTGGGGTTGCGACCCACGCGGGGCGCACGATAGTGCAGCGAGAAACTGCCAAATCCTCGGATTTCAATCCGGTCGCCGTTTTGCAAGGTCGATGCCATCTGCTCAAGGATCTCCTTGATAGCGGCTTCGACATCCTTGGCCGGCATATGCATGCGGCTGGCTGCCAGTTGTTCGATGAGATCTGATTTGGTCATAAGGTTAAATCTCCTTCCACGATCACATGCAATAATCATTTTGCCAAGATAAAAAAGGGCGGCGCAATGCCGCCCTTTTCTTGCATCAAGGATTACTCACCCTTGGCGGCTTTGAACGCTTCCATCATGGCATTGCTGAACACAACTTCTTCTTGTTGGTTCAGGCTGTCGATGGCAACACGCTCGTCAGCCTCGTCCTTGGCACGGACAGACAGGCTTACGGTACGGTTCTTGCGATCAACGCCCATGAATTTGGCTTCAACTTCGTCACCAACAGACAGCACCATAGTGGCGTCTTCTACGCGGTCACGAGCAGCGTCGGAGGCACGCAGGTAGCCTTCTACGCCGTCAGCCAGTTCGATCACGGCACCCTTGGCATCAACCTCGGTAACCTTGCCCTTCACAATAGCACCTTTCTTGTTGTCAGACAGGTACTTATTGAACGGGTCTTCTTCGATCTGCTTGACGCCCAGGGAGATGCGCTCACGCTCCGGGTCCACTTGCAGAACAACGGCTTCGATCTCGTCGCCCTTCTTGAATTCACGCACGGCTTCTTCGCCCTGGTTGTTCCAGGAGATGTCAGACAGGTGAACCAGGCCGTCGATGCCGCCATCCAGACCAATGAAGATACCGAAGTCAGTGATGGACTTGATCTTGCCGGAAACACGGTCGCCCTTGGCGTGAGTTTCGGCAAACAGCTGCCACGGGTTGGATTTGCACTGCTTCAGACCCAGGGAGATACGACGACGCTCTTCGTCGATGTCCAGAACCATCACGTCAACCACGTCGCCAACGTTGACAACCTTGGACGGGTGGATGTTCTTGTTGGTCCAATCCATCTCGGATACGTGTACCAGGCCTTCCACGCCTTCTTCGATTTCAACGAAGCAGCCGTAGTCGGTCAGGTTGGTCACGCGGCCAGACAGACGGGTGGTTTCCGGGTAACGCTTGGCGATAGCAACCCAGGGATCTTCGCCCAGCTGCTTCAGGCCCAGGGATACACGGGTACGCTCGCGGTCGAACTTCAGAACCTTGACAGCGATCTCGTCGCCAACGTTGACGATTTCGGAAGGATGCTTAACGCGCTTCCACGCCATGTCGGTGATGTGCAGCAGGCCGTCAACACCGCCCAGATCTACGAATGCACCGTAGTCGGTCAGGTTCTTGACGATACCCTTAACTTCTTGACCTTCTTGCAGGTTGGCCAGCAGGCTTTCACGCTCGGAGGTGTTCTCGGTCTCGATCACGGCACGACGGGAAACAACAACGTTGTTGCGCTTCTGGTCCAGCTTGATGACTTTGAACTCGAGTTCTTTGTTTTCCAGGTGAGCGGTGTCACGGATCGGACGCACGTCAACCAGAGAACCCGGCAGGAAGGCACGGATGCCATTCAGTTCAACGGTGAAACCACCCTTGACCTTGCCGTTGATGATACCGATAACGGTAGCTTGCTCTTCGTAAGCTTTTTCAAGCTGCAGCCAGGCTTCGTGGCGCTTGGCTTTTTCGCGGGACAGCTTGGTTTCGCCGAAACCATCTTCGATAGAGTCCAGAGCCACGTCAACGGAGTCACCTACGTTGATTTCCAGCTCGCCCATGGCGTTCTTGAATTCTTCAGCCGGGATAGCAGACTCGGATTTCAGACCGGCATCAACCAGTACGAAACCGTTCTCGATAGCAACGACAGTGCCCTTGACGATGGAACCTTGACGGGTTTCAACGGCGTTCAGGGACTCTTCAAAGAGTTGAGCAAAAGATTCGATCATTGTTTATGTCACAAATGAAACATCCACTTGCAATCCGGCACAAGCGGGGTTGTTTTAAATTATCTGCGCCATCCTTGGTGCAGACGACTGACATCAGTTTGCGCTGACATCACCAAGTTGTTGCTCTACATAGGCAAGCACCGTTGCCAGCACTTCATCTATGGTCATGGACGTTGAGTCTACAACAAGAGCATCTTCCGCGGGTTTCAGGGGAGCGACGGCGCGATTTCTGTCGCGATCGTCACGTTCCCGAATCTCGGTTAAAAGACGCTCAAAGTTAACATCAAAGCCCTTATCTTGCAACTGCTTATAGCGGCGCTGGGCCCGCTCCTCGGCGCTGGCGTCGAGGAAAATCTTCACATTCGCCTCGGGGAAAACCACTGTACCCATGTCGCGACCGTCGGCGATGAGACCGGGGGCTTGGCGAAATGCTCTCTGACGGCGCAGCAGGGCTTCACGTACCCGGGGAAACGCCGCGATTTTGCTGGCCGCGTTGCCCACTTCTTCAGTACGAATGGTGCGGGAAACATCCTCCCCTTCGAGGATCACCTTGACCAGCTCCCCTTCTACCTGGAATTGCACATCCAGATTGGCGGCCAGGGGAACCAATGCGGCTTCGGAATCGAGCTCCACATCGTGATGCAGGGCTGCCAGGGAGAGCACCCGGTAGATGGCACCGGAATCGAGCAGGTGCCAGCCCAGTTTTTCAGCCAGCAACTGGCACAAGGTGCCTTTTCCTGCTCCACTTGGGCCATCAATAGTCATCACGGGGGCCATCTGAGCCATAACGTTTCTCCTGCGCACTCGGCATCTTGACTGGTTGCACACATCCCTGTCGGGATGGGTTAATGGGCGCCGATTATACCCGAATGCGCCGTCGCTGGCAGTTGTCAGGGCACACAATTGCGCAAAAGTCGTCGTGATTGCACCTATTCTGACCAATCGGGTTAACCCACTTCTCACGCAAGGTTTTGTTCTTATGGTTGTTCCGGACAATGCGCGCTAAACTGGCCGCCCTTTTTTAAGCAGCTGTAGTCAGGAGCAACCATATGAGCAGCGTTACCCTCGTGGCCAAATCCAAGTTGCCGACCCCCTGGGGCACTTTCACGCTGGTTGGTTTTCAGGAAACCGGCACGGGCAAGGATCATGCCGCGCTGGTGATGGGCGATATCGCAGACGGCGAACCCGTGCTGGGACGCATTCATTCCGAGTGTCTGACCGGGGATGCCCTGTTCAGTCTGCGTTGTGACTGCGGCTTCCAATTGCAGGCCGCGCTGGAAAACATCGCCAAGGCGGGCCGCGGCGTCCTGCTGTATGTCCGTCAGGAAGGGCGAGGCATCGGCTTGCTCAACAAGATCCGGGCCTATCATCTGCAGGATCAGGGGGCCGATACCGTGGAGGCCAACGTGGCGCTTGGCTTTGCCGCCGACATGCGCGACTACACCATCTGCGCCGACATGCTCAAGGCGCTCGAGGTCAGGTCCCTGCGCCTGATGACCAACAACCCGCGCAAGTTGAAGGCGATGGAATCCTTTGGCATCCCGGTGGCGGAGCGCGTGCCCCTTCAGGAAGGTCGCAATCCCCACAACGAGTTTTATCTCTCCACCAAGGCAAACAAGCTGGATCACCTGTTCAAGAAATAAGGTTGCATCCACCTTTTCAGCATACGCCTCCAGATTGGAGGCGTTTTTATTGGTGATACCACTCAATCATTCAGTATCTGTAGCACAATGATGAGACGCATCCCCTTGCGCCAGCAAAAAATCCCGCAACGCCCGGTTCGCCATGGAGAGCGGATCCCCCCGTCGCCAGGCGACGCAGAGATCCAGGAAGATAGGGGGTGAAAAAGGGATGCCGGTGAGGGCCGGCTCCTCTTCCAGCGCCATGCGCAGGAAGGTGGTCACGGCGAATCCCTGACGCACCACCGCCTTGAGCAGTGGGATGAGATTGCTTTCGAACGCGATGTCAGGCTCTACCCCCAGCCCCTGCGCCAACACCTCCATGTGTTCCCTGTGGTAGAAGCCTCGCCGGAACATGGCGAGCTCCTGGCCGAAGAACTGTGGCAGCGAGACCGACTCAGCGCCGCGCAGCGGGTGCTCCTCCCCCACCACCATCAGCATCTCTTCCCGCAGCAGTTGCGCCCCCTCGAGGGCCGGTGGCAGATCGCTGGTGATGAGGATGGCGAGATCCAGACT
The DNA here is from genome assembly GCF_027705325.1 of Aeromonas sp. QDB18. NCBI lineage: Bacteria > Pseudomonadati > Pseudomonadota > Gammaproteobacteria > Aeromonadales > Aeromonadaceae > Aeromonas > Aeromonas sp. QDB18. Next base: position 18,872 of record NZ_JAPDBQ010000040.1, on the reverse strand, counting down.
GCCATCCACCATGCGGCTGAGCAGCTCCCGGGTGCCCGCCTCCTCCACCCGGATCTTCAAGCCGGGGTAGCGATGCTTGAACGCCATCAGGATTGGCGGGAAGTAATAGGATCCCATCATGTAGGGGATGCCGATGCGCACCTCCCCCCGCTCCAGCCCCTTGAGCTCGGCCATCTCGGCCTCGGCCTGGTGCATCTGGCGCAGCAGCCGTTCGGCGTGGCGACAGAGGACCTCTCCCTCCGGGGTGAGGCGCACGCTGCGGTCCTGCCGGTCAAACAGCCGCAGATCGAGCTGCTGCTCCAGCTTGGCGATGGCCATGCTGACGGCAGGCTGGGCCACGTTCAGCCCCTGGGCCGCCCTGGTGAAGGAGCCGGCATCGCGCACCGCCAGCAGGTATCCGAGCTGTTTCAGATCCATATCAATTTCATTTATCAGGGTGATAACTTAAATATATTATATTTATACGTTTCGTCGCACTACCCTGCACAAAAGTCGTCGGGACAACTCCATATGATCGAAGTAGGCAGTCGCGAATGGATACGCGCCACCCTGGCCCTCAGCCTGGGTTCCTTCCTGGTATTCCTCAATCTCTACCAGACCCATCCCCTGCTGCCGCTCCTGGCAGAGGTTTTCTCGGTCAGCGCCCTGTCCGCCAGCTGGACGCTGGCAGGCTGTACCGCAGGGCTTGCAGGCTCCCTGCTCGTCTGTGCCCGTCTGGCTGATCGGTTCGGACGGCGGCGGATCATGCTGTGGACCCTGGCGGCCGCCATCCTGCTCTCCCTGTGCATCCCCTGGGTCACCCACTTTGATGTGCTGGTGAGCCTGCGCATCCTGCAAGGCGTCCTGCTGGCAGGGCTGCCCGCCACCGCCATTGCCTACATGGGGGAAGAGTTCAGCAAACGTGCCCTCATCGTAGCCGTCGGCGTCTATATCGCCGCCAACTCCCTGGGGGGCATCGCGGGCCGGGTGGTCGGCGGTCTGCTGGCTGGCTGGTTTGGTGACTGGCAGCACACCTTCCTCGGTATCGGGGTCATCAGCCTCGCCCTGCTGCCACTGGTCATCTGGCTGCTGCCCGCCCAGCGCTGCTTCGTGGCCGTGGAGGCAGCGCCTGGGCAACTGCGCCGCGCCATCCAGAGTCACCTTGGCAATCCCCTGCTGGTGGGGGCCTATCTCATCGGCGGTCTCAACTTCATGGTCTTCCTGAACCAGTACAGCTATCTCACCTTCCTGCTGGCCAAGGCCCCCTTCTCCCTGCCGCCCCAGTGGCTCGGCATGCTGTTTCTGACCTACCTCACCGGCACCGTCGCCTCTTCACTGAGCGGCCGCGGGGCCCATCGCTGGGGAGCACATCGTCTGCTGCTGGCGGGAATAACCTTGATGGCACTCGGCAGCCTGGCCCTGTTGCAGGGGAGCCTTGTCGCCATCATCGGGGGATTGCTTGTCTCGAGCTTCGGCTTCTTCCTCGCCCACGCCTGTGCCAGCGCCTGGGTCGGCCAGCACGTGGAGCACAACCGGGCGCTCGCCTCGTCGCTCTATCTGGTGGGGTACTACCTGGGAGCCAGTCTGGGCGGGCTTTATCTGCATCCCTTCTGGGAGCAGGGGGGGCTCTGGGGTCTGGTGCTCGGCATCGGGCTGGTGTTGATGATCACCGCGGGGTTGAGCCTCTGGCTCGGTCACTTGAAAGGACGTGTGGCGCCCGCTTGTACGTTGACGCCACAGGGTCAGGCTCCCGTCAACGGGCCCTCCCCTCACAGACCGTCATAATAGTCCGCCGGTACCGGCACCACGGCGCCGGTACAGAGCTCTTCGTCGATCACCTCCTCAAGCGGGCGCAGATGAAACTTGATCTGCCCAGAGGGCAGCATCAATCCTATATCCGGATTGCGTCCGTCATCGATGTTGCCGGTCTTGAAGGGGACATCGGGATGCGTCGCCACCAAGGCCGTGAGCGAGGGCACCACCAGCTCGATATGTTCGAGCCCGACCTGATGGCTTCGGCCCGCCTTGGGGGCGGCCAGTTCGATGCAGGGGACGGTCACCTGCTCCCAGCAGACGGGCTGGTGCAGGCGATAGGTGGCGATGGGACGACCGCCTATCATCCCCTCCACCAGCAAGACTCCGTGGGCGGCCAGCACCGCTTTCAACTCCAGATATTCCGGCAGGGTGGCGGCGCGGTAGCAGAGGTGATCCACCACGGGGGAGTCATTGACTCCCATGACGGCATGCATTTCCGTGAGCAGTTGACAAACAAATGGGGCCATGGGCCCCAGTGTGGAATCCATGGGATGTGACATGATCACCATTTCTTCTTCGGTTGGAACAGGACGTCCAGTTCGTCCGTCTCTTTGTCCTTGATGTTTTGCAGCTCCTTCTCGCTGTGCTGCTGCAGGTGTTCTTCCAGCTGGCGCATCCCCTGACGCATGTCCTCTTCCCGCGCCAGCAGGTAGGGATCCTTGTCGGTGACATTGGCCAGCGCCCCCAGCCCCTTGGTGTAGAGCTGGCGGCAGGTGCCGTACTGCCCCTGGATCTGGGCATCCATGGCCCGCTTGAGCAGGTTGGCGATGTTGATCTTGAGCTGCATCAGCTCGAGGCGGCGATCCTCCTGGGCAAAGCCCTGGGGATCTATCTTGCCCTTGTTGTGCTCGACCCGCAGCACGGCCCGCATCTTCTTGGCCAGTTGCAGCATCTGGATGGCCTGGCGGTCGGACTCCGGCGTCTTGAAATGCCCCTCGTCCTGGCTGCTGTAGTTCTCCTGCACATTCTTGATCTGAAGCTGGACATCGGCGATGCGCTGCTTGACCTGCGCATTGGGCATCACCAGCGCGATGGCGCGGTAGGCATCCAGGATCCGGTGTTGCAACAGCAGCACCATGTTTTTGGAAAAGGGCACCAGGTTGACGTTCAGCAACACCTCTTCGGTCTCGTCTGCCACCGCCTTGTGACGGGCAATGGCCTGGCGCTTGTCCGATTCGGCCTTCTGCTTGTATTGCTGCACCACATTATAGGCGATGACCAGAAACAGGAGTGCGCCGATTGACAGCAATATCAGGGTTAAAATCATAGGGTGTTCACACTCCAGTCCCAATCCAATTGCGAGATCCTACAACAGCTTAGCCTCATAGGGTAGCGCCCAGATCCCGTATTGCCTCACAAGAACGCTCGCAGGCGGTGACCGCATCCGGTGCGTCATGCTCCATATCGCCCGCCGCCCCCATTACTTGAGGCAAAAACCCTTCGACTGCAGGAATCCCAGCATGAAGGGCCTCGCCTCCTTGCCCAGGATCCCCCTGATCTGCCCGCTCCAGGTCTGATCCTTGTTGTTGCTGCTGCGGGCCTGGTAGTAGTCGTGGATCTGCCCGTCGTACCGGGCCAGCAGGGCGCGGTCCAGGGTGGCAGGATAGCGGTTCTCGTGCACCACCAGCGCCCGGGGCAGCCGCGGTTTTTGCTCCGGCCGCTGGGCGGGATGGCCCAGGCAGAGGCCAAACAGCGGTATCACCTGATGGGGCAGACCCAGCACCTCGCTCACCTCGGCAGGATTGTTGCGAATGCCGCCGATATAGACCCCCCCCAGCCCAAGTGACTGGGCCGCCAGCAAGGCATTTTGCGCCATCAGGGCGCCGTCGATGGCCCCGATCATGAGTTGCTCCACAAAGCCGGTGCGGGCCTCCGGCACTATCTGGCTGTGACGATGGTAGTCGGCGCAAAACACCAGAAACTCCGCCGCTTCGACCACATAGGCCTGATGGCCTGCCAGCTCCGCCAGGGTGGCCCGCAACCCCTTGTCGGTAACCCGGATGATGCTGTTGGCCTGGAGGAAGCTGGAGCTCGCGGCGCTCTGGGCGGCGCTCAGGATCTGATCCAGCTGCTCTGCGCTGACGGGCTCTGGGGTGAACTGGCGAATGGAGCGATGGGAAAGAATGAGATCGATGGTCGGGTTCATGGTACCTCCGGAATGAAGGTCACACTCTACCCAAAAAAAGCGGGGGGCCCAAGGCCCCCCGTCACCCTCAAGGGACAGGATAGACATAGGGGGCCTGCAACCCAAGCGGGAACCCCAGCGCCCAGTAGATCAGCAGGAAGCCCGTCCAGCTCACCAGGAAGGCCAGGGAGTAAGGCAGCATCATGGAGACCAGGGTGCCGATGCCTGTGCTCTTCACATACTGCTGGCAATAGACCACCACCAGGGGGAAGAAGACCATCAGCGGGGTGATGATGTTGGAGGCGGAATCCCCCACCCGATACGCGGCCTGAGTCAGCTCGGGCGAGATCCCCACCGCCATCAGCATGGGCACCAGGATGGGGCTAATGAGGGCCCACTTGGCGGAGGCCGAGCCCACCACCAGGTTGACGGTGGCCGTCAGCAGTATGATGCCGACGATGGTCACCTCTCCCGGCAGCGCCAGGGCGTGAAGCACCTCGGCACCGGAGAGCGCCAGCAGGGTACCGAGGTTGGAATCCCCGAACGCCTTGATGAAGAGGGCGCAGAAGAAGGCCATCACCATGTAGGAGCCCATCTTGTTCATGGTGGCCGACATGGCGTCGATCACATCCTTGCCGCTCTTGAAGCTGCCGGCGACAAAGCCGTAGACGATCCCGGGCAGGATGAAGAGCAGGAAAATGAGGGGCACGATGGACTTCATCACCGGTGCGGCGAAGGTGGTGAGGGAACCGTCCGGTGCCCGCATCGGCGAGTCGCCGGGGGCCAGCGCCAGCCCCAGCAGCACCACGGCCGCCAGCATGGCGAACCCGGCCCAGTTGAAGGCCCGGCTCTCCTGCGCGCTGTAACGACCCATCTCGTCGGCGCTCTCCAGATCCTCGTTGAGGGGCACTTGCTTGAGGCGCGGCTCGACAATCTTCTCGGTGACAAACCAGCCCACGCAGATGATCAGCAAGGAAGAAGCGCCGGTGAAGATGATATTGCACAGGGTGTTGACCATGTAGTCAGGGTCGAATAACTGGGCTGCAGACTGGGTGAACCCCTGAAGCAGCGCATCCCCGCCGGAGGGCAGGAAGTTGGCGGCAAACCCGCCGGAAACCCCGGCAAAGGCCGCGGCAATCCCCGCCAGCGGGTGACGACCCGCCGCATGGAAGATGATGCCGCCAATGGGGATCACCAGCACATAGCCCGCATCGGCGGCGGTATGGCTGACGATGGCCACCAGGATCAGCATGGGGGTCAGAAAGCGCGCCGGCGTCACCTTGAGCAGCTTCTTGAGCCCGGTGTTGATGAAACCGGACTGTTCAGCCACCCCTACCCCCAGCATGGCCACCAGCACGATGCCAAGGGGAGCAAACCCGGTGAACGTGGTGACCATGCTGGCGAGAAAGTCCGCCAGCCCTGCCCCGGTCAACAGGTTGTTGATGACCACGGCCTCTCCGGTGCGGGGATTGACCAGATCGAAGGAGAACTGGGAGCCTATCCAGGAGCCGACCCAGACGATCAGCAAGGCATAGAGGAAGAGCATGGCGGGATCCGGCAGCTTGTTGCCCGCCTTCTCCACCCCGTTCAGAAAGCGGTTCAACCAGCCGTTGGGAGGGGCCGGACGCTCGTTCACTGCAGCTTGACTCATTATGGTGATACTCCATTACCAAGGAATGAGCGCGCATACTAGCGATAACGTCTAATGGATCCCATGATATGAGACAAAAATTCGATTAATTATGTTTAATTTGGCATCTCGCACTTCATAAATGGGAGATGCCGCACATTTATCGACAACTTTCTCAATGGTTTGCGAGGGGATAGCGGCCCAGCCGGCACTGTACTGCGAACCCCGCCGCCGCCACCTCTTCCGGTGTCATGGGACGGCTGAACAGAAATCCCTGGAAGACATGGCAACCCTGGGTCTGCAGGGCCGCGAGCTCGTGCTCCTCCTCCACCCCTTCCGCCAGGATCCCGAGCCCCAGACTGGTGGCCATGGCCACCGTCGCCCGGATCACCGGCAGGTTGAGCCCCACCACGAAGGAGCGGTCCAGCTTGATGGTGTCGATGGGCAACCGGTTGAGGTAGGCCAGGGAGGAGTAGCCCGTCCCGAAGTCGTCGATGGCGATCTTGATCCCCTGCTCGCTCAGGGCGTCGAGGATCTCGATGCACCCCTTCATGTCCAGCATCAGCACCGTCTCGGTCAGCTCCAGGGTCAGCAGTGCCGCCTCCACCGAGAATGCCTCGAGCAGTTGGGCCACCAGCTCCGGCAAACTGGCAGAGAGCTGAAAGCCCGAGAGATTGACCGACACCGGCACCCTCACCCCGTCCTGTCGCTGCCACTCCCCCATCTGGGCCAATGCGGTGGAAAGCACCCAGCTTCCGATTTCCCGGATGAGCCCCATCTCTTCGGCCAGCGGAATGAACTCCGCCGGCGACACATGGCCAAGCACGGGATTGTACCAGCGTACCAAGGCCTCGAAACCGATGACCCGACCTTGCGCCACATCCACCTGGGGCTGATAGCGCAGGCTGAGCTCCCCCCGACCGACGGCCTTGGCCAGAAACTGCTTGAGGGTCAGCTTGCGATGCAGGCTTTGCTGCATGCTGGGGGTGAAGCGCTGCCAGCGAAGCCGCCCCATCTGCTTGGCCTGGTACATGGCCATGTCGGCACGGGTGATGAGATTGTCGCCATCATCCGCGTCGTCCGGGTAGATGGCGATGCCGATGCTGCCGCCGATGGTGACCTCGGGGACACCACTCAGCTGCAGTGGCTTGCTCATCTGGGAGAGCATGAGATCCGCCACCTCCTGGGCCCGATCGCTCGCCTGGTTGAGGGGCACCAGGGCGGTGAACTCATCCCCGCCAAGGCGCGCCAGCTCCACGTCCCGCGGGCAGATCTGCTTGAGCCGTCCGGCGACCCGCTCCAGCAGGCGATCCCCGGCCTTGTGGCCGTAGTTGTCATTGACCAGCTTGAAGTTGTCCAGATCCATGAACACCAGGGCAAAGCGCCCCCCGAGGCCGCAATAGGCTTCCAGGGATTTCATCAGGCCGTAGCGGTTGAGCAGCCCAGTGAGGGAGTCGTGCCAGGCCAGGTGGCGATGCTCCAGCTCTTCGAGCTTGCGATCCGTGATGTCCCGCATGGTCAGCAGGATCCGTGCCCCCTGCTGGATATGGCGAAACTGGTACTGGAACCAGCGCATCCCCTTCTGGGTGCGACACTCCCCTTCAGCCACCACTTCGTCCAGACGGGAGAGGCGACGATAGAAGGCCTCGTCCGCACCGGAGAAGATCTGGGGCAGCGTCAGAATGCCGGTGCCAAAGCACATGTCGAAGTGATGGTTGCCGCTCTCGAGGCGCCCCTCGTTGTCAAAGATACAGGCCAGGGTGTCGCCAGTGGCGAGGGAGGACTCCTGATAGAGGGTGTCGGCATCGATGACCGCTTCCGCCATCATCATCTACCGTCCGGCAAGCTGGATCCCGGAAAGACGCAGATAGACCTGCTTCTTGACCCCCTTGGGTGAGAGGGTCCACCACTCGTTGTAACTGCGCTCCTGCTGGAAATCGCCGAGATAGCGCTGCAGCAGCAGATCGATGGCGGCGGCCATGTCGGCGGAGAAATCCCGGGACTTCAGCTCGGCCAGGGAGCTCGCCTCCCAGAGCCCGAGGGCAGCATCGTTGGCCCAGTAAATATGATGACGCTGGATGTCATAGACCCAGACCGGCGTGTGGAGGACATCCATCACGGTGAGCAGGCGTTCGTCTAGCGTATTCATGTTGAGTGATGATTCATGCTGAAAGCTCATGGTCGAACCAGTCGCTTGCGCCCCCTGACAGGAGCATTCGCGCTGGTACAAAATCCGTTCCGGCCCATAATCGGATAACAAACGGATGAAAAAAGGCCGAAATCATATGAAAACGCTACATGTGATCCCCATGGTAAGAAGAAATGGACTCACACTGGTATTGTTGGGCATGGTGATAACCATTGCTATGATTTTTATACTTTTTTTTCTTCGTGAACAACTACTAATCCCCGCCATTTCCCTCCTCCTGGCGGGCCTGATGACAATTCTTGTCGGGGCTTGGAAACTGGGTGAGCCTCATTTTAGTCTCTCTTTGTGTCAGGACTGCCTGCAATACCATCACAAGTACGGCGGCTGGATCCTAAAATGGAGAAATATTCAGCGAATTGACCAACCACGTATCCATTTGGGGTGGGATCTGGTGGAGCTGCCCTACATCGGTTTGAAAATAAAGGATTACGACGCTTTTTTGACGCTGATCACACCCCGGCTCGCCGTCCGTCTGCTCACCGAGCAGCGCGCCGTGCTAATGCAGGCCATGCGAAGCGAGCGCTCCGACTGCCCGACCGGAGGGTGCGGCAGTGGGCTCCTGGGAGAGGGACTGCTGGAGGAGAGCCGCTTCTGCTCACCCGCCGGCCAGCGCTATGAGGGGGTGATCGCCATGCTCGGCAACCGCATGGCACGGCTGCGGGATCTGCTAGGGTACGATCTGCTGGTGCCCGACAACAGCCTGGACAGATCCCCGGAAGATTTCGTCCATCTGCTCCAGCAATACCAGCGCGAGTCGAATCTAATCCAGATCAATTAAACGCCGGATTGCGCTTGCCAAGCCCGGTGACTCTTCATAAGGTCACTGGCTTGTTACAGCCAGAACACCCCCTAAAACCGCTTATGAAGTACATCGAAGAGTTCTATCTGTTCGTCAAGGTGGTGCAAGAGGGCGGTTTCTCCCACGCCGCCGCTGCGCTGGGCATGCCGACCGGCACCATCAGTCGACGTATCTCCCAACTGGAAGAGCAGCTCGGATGTAGCCTGCTGCACAGATCCACCCGCAAGCTGCGTCTCACGGACGAAGGGCTGCGCTATTACGAGCGCCTCTGTACCCCCCTTGCGGAAATAGAGCAGGCCACCGGCGAAATCCGGGGTGAGGAGACGGACATCAGCGGCCTCATCCGCCTCGCAGCCCCCATCGCCCTCTCCAACACCATCCTGGTCGACATGCTGGTGGACTTCGGCCTGCGCTATCCCTGGGTACAGTTCGACATCCGCCAGTCCAACGACCATGCCCTCCAGGCAGATCAGGACAGGGACCTGGTCTTTTTCAACGGCGAGCTCCCCCAGACCCTGCCCAACGCCCTCTGTCTGGGTCACATCCAGTACGGTCTGTTCGCCTCCCCCCTCTATCTGGAGAAGATGGGGGTGCCCTCCCACCCGACCCAGCTGGAAGAGCACGATCTCATCTACTGCTGGCCCCACCAGCACTGGCAACTGAGCGGGCGGGACGAACAGACGATCTGCATCAAGCGCACTCCCCGCCTTTGCATCGACCAGACCCAGGCCGCCGTGCGGGCAGCCCAGCGCCACCTCGGCATCGTCAACGCCCCGCAGCACTATGTGCACCCCTTCCTGCAAGATGGTCAGCTCGTCCCCGTCCTGCCGGACTGGCAGTCGGGAAAACGTCCCTTCTACATGCTCCATTGTCAGCCCCGGTTCACCCCGTTGCGTGTTAAGATGTTCGCCGATTTCGTCGAGAAGCACTCTGAGCGCTATCGTACCCGCCAGCAGAACGATCAATTTTCACCGGCGCAGCCGCTGCCCGTTGCATCTGACGGCTGATGACCCACACTTAGCGCAATCCTCGTTGCACAGGTCGGCTAACACTATGAATGTATTGATATGTGATGACTCCGGGTTCGCGCGCAAACAGCTGGTGCGCGCCCTGCCCGCCGATTGGGGTGTCACCTTGCACCAGGCCGCGGACGGACTGGAAGGGGTCGAGCAGATCCTGATGGGGCACGGGGACCTGATCTTTCTCGATCTCACCATGCCGGAGATGGACGGATATGGGGTTCTCGAGACCCTCAAGCGAGAAGGGGTGCGCAGCAAGGTGATCGTGGTCTCCGGCGACATCCAGCCGGAAGCCCATGAGCGTGTCATGGCCCTTGGCGCCCTCGATTTCATCAAGAAGCCGGCCTCCCCGGACACCCTCCTTGCCTTGCTCAAGCGCCACGGACTGTGGCAATCGGCCACCCAGGTGACGGCCATCCAGCCCCAGCCCGTCGCCAGCCACCAGGCTGCCCAGAGCAGCATCCAGTTCACCCCCGAGCTGCGGGATGTCTATCAGGAGCTGGCCAACGTCGCCATGGGCCAGGGGGCGGATCTGCTGGCCCGCCTGCTCGGCGCCTTCGTGCTGCTCCCCATCCCCAACGTCAACGTGCTGGAGGTCTCCGAGCTGCACATGGCGCTCTCGGCCGCCGCCGAGTCAGAGACGCTCTCTGCGGTCTGTCAAGGCTTCATCGGGGCCGGGATCGCCGGGGAGGCCCTGCTGCTGTTCCACGATGCCAGCTTCCAGGACCTGGCCCGCCTGATGAACCATCAGGGGGAGCTGGATCACGGCGCCGAACTGGAACTGCTGATGGACACCGCCAACGTGCTGATCGGTGCCTTCCTGCGCGGCTACGCCAACCAGCTCGACACCCCTTTTAGCCAGGGTCACCCCGTGGTGCTGGGCCAGCACAGGCCCATTCAGGATCTCATTCGGACCAACCAGAGCCGCTGGCGCCGCACTCTGGCCATCGAGATCAACTATCGGGTGCAGGGCTATGCGGTGCAGTGCGATCTCTTGCTGCTGTTTACCGAAGATTCCATCGCCACCATGAACAACAAGATCATGCACATGCTCTGACCGTCCCGCGGCAGCAACCACCAGGAGTGACCATGGACATTCGGGAATTTCATTGGCTGATGAACATCGTCCAGAATCTGGACGTGGGGCTGGTCGTGCTCGACAGGGAGTACCGGATCCAGGTGTGGAACGGCTTCATGGAGAGTCACAGCGGCCGGCTGGCAGGCGAGGTGCGCGATCAAAGACTGTTCTCGCTCTTTCCCGATGTGGACAAGGCCTGGCTCGAGCGCAAGGCCAACATGGTGTTCAAGCTCAACAACCGTGCCTTCAGCACCTGGGAGCAGCGCCCCTACCTGTTGCGCTTCTCCAACTACCGCCCCATCACGGGATCGGCCCCCTACATGTACCAGAACCTGACCCTGGTGCCGCTGGCCGACTTCGCCGGAGAGGTCACCCATCTGGCCATCATAATCTATGACGCCACCGACGAGGCCATGCTGATCACCGGCCAGCGCCAGGGATGACCGCCCCTGCCATGACAACAAGGGCGCCCGATGGCGCCCTTGTTGTTGCGATGGGGAATGGCGTCAGCCACTCAGATACTCGGTGAAGGCGTCGATCACCTCGTCGATGTCATCGTCGGTGATCTGCAGGTGGGTCACCAGCCTGAGTTCCCCGTAGCCGGAGAAGAGAATACCGCGCTCCTTCATGAAACCCAGCAAGGTGACGGGATCTCCCTGGGTCAGGCGCAGGAATACCATGTTGGTCTGCACCTCCCCCAAATTGAGTGCGATGCCTGGCAACGCGGCCAGCCCCTCTGCCAGACGCCTGGCGCGGCGATGATCATCCGCCAGCCGGGCAACGTGCTGATCCAGCGCGAACAGGGCGGCCTGGGCCAGGATCCCTCCCTGGCGCATGCCGCCCCCCAGCATCTTGCGCAGCCGTCTGGCGCGGGCGATGAACGCAGCCGATCCCACCAGCAGGGAACCCACCGGTGCCCCCAGTCCCTTGGAGAGGCAGACAGAGATGCTGTCAAAAGGCGCCGCGATGGCGGCCACCGGCTCCCCGCTCGCCACCACCGCATTGAAGAGGCGAGCCCCGTCCAGGTGCAGCTTCAGTCCCTTCTCGTCGACGAATTCGCGCATGGCGCGCAGGTAGGTCAATGGCAGCACCTTGCCGTTATGGGTATTTTCCAGGCAGACGAGGCGCGTCTGGACGAAATGGGGATCATCGGGAGCGATGGCCCCCCGCACATCCTCGATGGCCAGAGTGCCGTCCGCCTGCATGGGGACGGATTGCAGGGCCACCGAGCCCAGCACGGCAGAGCCCTGGGCCTCATAGCGATAGATGTGGGAGGCCGCCCCCAGCAGGGCCCCTTCCCCACGCTGGCAGTGACTCATCATGGCCAGCAGGTTGGACATGGTGCCGGAGGGCACGAACAGGGCCGCCTCCTTGCCAAGCAGTTCGGCGCCGCGGCGCTCCAGCGCATTGATGCTGGGATCTTCCCCATAGACATCGTCTCCCACCTCGGCATGCAGCATGCTCTGGCGCATGGCTTCCGTGGGTTGGGTCACGGTATCACTTCGTAAATCGATATAGCGCATGTCATCCTCCTGATGCAGGACGATGACATTAACCAGCCGGAACCCGGCTGGCAAGAAACGGCAAGCGGGAATGTGAGCCCGGCGGCTCACCAGGGCAGCGACTGACCGTGCAGGTCCACGAAACGGCCCGAGTGCGCGGGCGTCAGTGTGGCCATCAGATCCAGCAGGCGGACGGCGACCTCGGCGGGATCCTGCAGCAGGGCGGGATCCATCTCCTGAAGAAAAGGTTGCTGCATGGGGGTATTCATGAGGCCGGGATGCACGGTGATGACACCGGCGCCTGGAAAACGTCCGGCCCACTCACCCGCCAGGATCCGGGACCCCATGTTGAGGGCGGCCTTGCTCATGCGGTAGCTGTAGTGGCACATGGCCTCCTCGCCCCCCTCCTCCAGGCATCCCGCCCGATCCGAGAGGGTGCAGAGCCAGAGCGTGCTCTGGGGCATCATGCGCCGGCTGAGGTTGGCACCAAGGGCCAGGTGGGGCCAGGCATTGGCCAGCAGACTCTCTTCGAGCCATTGGGGGGTCACCTCCTCCACCCGCCGCTCCGGCATGTGGGCAAGATCATGGAGCAGGCCTATGGTGTTGATCACCACCGTCGGCAGGGTGGTGCTGTCATAGAGGGTGAAGAGGGCCTCGAAGGAGAGCGGGTCCACCTCCTGCAGCGGAAAGTAGCAGGCGGGATCCAGCCCCCTGGGCAGTTGCCTGCCCGCCAGCAACCACTCTTCGCCCCGTCTGGCCAGCTCCCGTGCCAGCGCACTGCCCAACCCGCCACTGCCCAGGATCAGATAGCTCATCTGCGTGTCCTTGGATTTGATCACTGCTTAGAGGGTATCAGAAGAATGGCGGACTGCCGGGGGCACCCGTCAGGCTCAGGCCTCGGCCAGATGGCGCCCAAACTCCCGCGCCCGGGCCAGATCCAGAAAACCGTCCGCCTGCTTGTGGCTGCGCAGGAACTGGTAATAGGCGAGCAGGGTCACCAGTTGCTCCTCGTCCGGCATGGGCTTTCCCGGACGGGTCTCCTGCACCAGCGCCCCCGCCGCCGCCAGCGCGTCCCTGTCCACCACCTCGGCCTGACGATAGAGATACCCGCAACCGGTGGCGAGCCACTCCAGCGAGCAGTTGGCCCCCATGGCAATCTGGTTCGCCTTGCCAAGGCCGGGCTCGGCCCCTTTCAGATACTTGCGGATCAGGGCTTCACTCAACCCCACCTTGCGGGCAAAGGCGCTCACACTCCCCTCCCCGATCAGGCTTTGCAGCCTGGCGGCAAATCCTTCCATCACCCCTTCTCCTCTCACTGACACCGGGATCTTGACCCGTCGGAGTCAGAACCATAGTTCGAATTCGCGAAGGGGGCATTATTGCCTTGTCCGCCGGAAGAGACCAAGATGCTGGCACATGATTTTGCCCCTTTCTTTTCGCATTTTTATCTCCAGAGGAGTCACCATGTCCGTATCCCGTCTGGCCCTGCATGAGCAAGGCCCTACCTTCTCCCGCCTCATCATGGGTTACTGGCGCCTGATGGAGTGGCAGCTCTCCCCCGCCGCCCTGCTGGACCTGATGAAATATCACCTTGATCTCGGGGTCAGCACCATCGATCACGCCGACATCTACGGTGGCTACCAGTGCGAGGAGGCCTTCGGCCATGCCCTGCGCCTGGAGCCCTCCCTGCGCGATCGCATGGAGATCGTCAGTAAGTGCGGCATCGCCCTCACCGCCAATCCGGCCCACGCCCTGAATCACTACAACACCGGCAAGGGACACATCGTCGCCAGTGCCGAAGCCTCCTTGCAAAAGCTCGGCACCGATCATCTGGATCTGTTGCTGATCCATCGCCCCGACCCCCTGATGAACGCCGACGAGGTGGCCGACGCCTTCATCACCCTCAAGCAGGCAGGCAAGATCAAGCACGCCGGGGTCTCCAACTTCACGCCCCACCAGTTCGCCCTGCTGCAATCCCGCCTGCCCTTCCCCCTGGTCACCAACCAGCTGGAGATCTCCCCGCTCCATCAGGAGGGGACGCTGGATGGTGCCCTGGATCAATGCCAACAACTGCGCATCAAGCCCATGGCCTGGTCCTGCCTTGGCGGCGGGCGGCTGTTCCATGCCCCCGACTATGCCCCGCTGCGGGCGGAACTCGAGCAGATCCGCCAGGAGGTGGGCGCCGACTGTCTGGAGCAGGTGGTCTACGCCTGGGTGATGATGCTGCCGAGTCAGCCGCTGCCCCTCATCGGCTCCGGCAAACGGGAGCGGATCGCCGCCGCCGTGGCAGCCGAGTCCATTGAGCTCACTCGCCAGCAGTGGTTCCGCATCCGCAAGGCCGCTCTGGGTTATGACGTTCCCTGAGTCTGCACCAGACCCTGAAAACAAAAACGGCATGGAGGATTCCATGCCGTTTTCCGTTATCGAGACGATTCAACGATGGCGCTGGGGGCGACCACGGGGTGCATCCGTCTTCGGTTTGGCCTGATTGACCGTGATGGTGCGGCCGCCGACCTCGGTGCCGTGCAACTCGGCGATGGCCTTCTCGGCCTCACCATTGACCGGCATTTCAATGAAACCAAACCCCTTGGACTGACCGGTATCGCGGTCGATGATGATATCGACCTTGTCTACCTGCCCAAATTGGCTGAACACGGTTGTCAGTTCGTCGGCCGTCATCCGGTACGACAGATTACCTACGTAAATCTTCATGCCATCCACTCTCGATTCAAGGTGCCTTATCTATGCATCCACCGACCTGGGAGTAAGGGCACAACCCCCCTGCCGGACCAGCCACGGCATCATGCCATGGCACTTCCAGCTTCGTATCCCAAGTCCTTGATCTCTTGGGTTATCAGAGCAGGAAAGATCAAATCGAATCAGAGGCAGTATCTGAGCATTGGGATGAATTGTCGAGAAAATAGTCAGAGCGGGTGCAGTTCGGCCAGCAATGTGCCGAGGGCACGACGCCCATGCCAGGCACGTTTGAACCCGAATCGATAGACCCCGGGGGCCACTTCGTGAGTCCCTTCCCGGGACAACCCGAGCAGGCTGGTGGCCGTCGCCAGGGTCACCTCATCCAGCCCGAGATCCAGGCTGAAATCGAGCCACTGGCCATCGTGTCCCACCTTGCGATCCCGCTCCATGCCCACCAGCACGGCTCTGGGCAGCGCCAAGGCCCGGTCTTCGCCGCCATTGAGCAGATAGAGATGGCGTTCATCCCAGGCAAGCTCCGCCAGACGCCAGCGCTGCCAGTTGCGCGGCAACACCATCATCACCAGCACGATACCGCCAAAGACCACCCCGACCCAGGGCAGCAGGCCCATGTCGGGATATCCCAGCCAGAGGGCGGCCACCACAGTGGCGAGACTCGCCAGCAACAGGCAGATCATGACCCCGTAAAACCGCCGGGCCGGGGGCATCAGCCAGCTCACGTTCTCTTGCGCTGCCAGCTCACTGACTCTCATCTTCTCTTCTCCTTCTGTGATGCGAACGGCCTTGCCGTCGCTGCGTTGCCGCGCATTGTGCGCGAGCGACGCGCCGCGATGCAACCGCCACCGCGACACGGATGACGGCCAGCCGCCACTCTTGGTATGCTTGGGGCTGTCTGAGCCCGCACTGGGCGCCATCCCGGGAGTCCCATGTTCGCCACCGCCCTGCTCTTGTCCGCGAGCACACTCTATGCCGAGGCCATCGGCGGCTACTCCGCCGGCTGCCTGAAAAATGCCGTGGCCCTGCCCCTCGAAGGTCCTGGTTATCAGGTGATCCGCACCAAACGGCTGCGCTATTACGGTCACCCCGACCTCATCCATTACCTGCAGCATCTGGCCAACCAGACCAGACTGGCCGGCATGCCGGATCTCTATATCGCCGACCTCGCCATGATGCACGGGGGGCCCTTTACCTCAGGTCATCGCAGCCACCAGACCGGCCTGGATGCCGACATCTGGTTCAGGATGGCTGACAGACCCATCAGCCGCTGGGAGCAGGATGCCCCCAGGGAGTGGGCGCTGATCGACGAACCCAGCTACCGGATGCTACCCGGCCGATTCGGTCCCAGGCAGCTCAATCTGCTGCGCCTTGCGGCTGATCGCCCCGAGGTGGCGCGCATCTTCGTCAACCCCGTCATCAAGGCCGAGGTGTGCAAACAGGCACCCGGTGAAGCCTGGGTCGGCAAGCTGCGCCCCTGGGTCGGCCACTTCAGCCACTTTCACGTGCGCCTGCGCTGCCCGGCAAACAGTCCGGACTGCCAGTCCCAGGCTCCCATTCCCCCCGGCAATGGCTGTGGGGAGGAGCTGGCCTCCTGGCTCAAGGACAAACCCCAGTTGCCCAAGGTGTCGATGAGCTACCGCGCCCCCCTCTTACCCAGGCGTTGTGAGGGCTGACCACAAGCTGTTATGGTGAACCTATTTCCGAGAGAAATATCAATGGAGAACAACAAGATGGCCACTTCACTCTGGCAGCGTGGTACCCGTGCCCTGCTGACCCTGACCCTGCTGCTGGGTTTGACCGGCTGCGGCATGAACAACATTCCGACCCTGGATGAGCAGGTCAAGGCGAGCTGGGGACAGGTCGAGAACCAGTACCAGCGCAGGGCCGATCTCATTCCCAACCTGGTGGCCACCGTCAAGGGGTACGCCAGCCACGAGCAGGAGACCCTCAAGGCGGTCACCGATGCCCGTGCCCGAGTCGGCAGCGTGCAGGTGAGTGACCCCTCCCAGCTCAAGGCGTTCGAGGCGGCGCAGGAGCAGCTCTCCAGCGCCCTCTCCCGGCTGATGGTAGTGGTCGAGCGCTACCCGGATCTGAAGACCGATCAGCAGTTCCTGACCCTGCAGGCCCAGCTGGAAGGCACCGAGAATCGCATCGCGGTGGCCAGACGGGATTACATCGAGGCAGTACGCCAGTTCAATACCGAGATCCGTACCTTCCCCGGGGTCATCTGGTCCAAGCTGCTTTAC
Source organism: Aeromonas sp. QDB18 (assembly GCF_027705325.1). Classification (NCBI taxonomy): domain Bacteria; kingdom Pseudomonadati; phylum Pseudomonadota; class Gammaproteobacteria; order Aeromonadales; family Aeromonadaceae; genus Aeromonas; species Aeromonas sp. QDB18. The sequence goes on along the minus strand of NZ_JAPDBQ010000040.1, from coordinate 1,758 downwards.
TCCGATCTGGAAGCCAAACCCACCTTCAGCGCCAAACCCGGTGCCGATGAGGCGCCCAAGGTCAGCTTCCAATGAACGTGATGAGACACTGGCTGGCGCTCTGTCTGCTGCTCTGTGCCACGGCGCTGCATGCCGCCCCCGATTTCCCGGCCCTGACCGGGCGGGTGGTGGACGAGGCCAATCTGATGTCCCGCAAGCAGGCCCACCAACTCGCACAGCAACTGGCCGTCTTCGAGAAGCGCAGCGGCGTCCAGCTGGTGGTGGTCTCCATCGACACGCTGGCGGGGGATACCATCGAAGAGTACGGCTACCAGCTCGGTCGCCACTGGGGCATCGGCCAAAAAGACAAGAACAACGGCGTTCTGCTGATCATCGCCCAGGACGAGCGCAAGGTGCGCATCGAGGTGGGTTATGGCCTGGAAGGTGCCCTGCCCGACGCCATCGCCGCCAACATCATCCAGACCCGGATCCTGCCCGCCTTCAAGCGCGGTGACATGGTGGCCGGCATCCTCGCCGGCAGCCAGGGCATCATGCAGGCCCTGGCCGGGGAATATCAGCCCGTGGACAACACCAGCAACGCCGACAAGCAGGGAGGTCCCTGGCTCTTCATCCTGGTGGTGATTGCGATGATCGTGCTGCACAACCTACGCGGCGGCGGCGGTGGGCCGGGAGGACGTCGCCGGGCCGCCTACATGGCCGGTGGATTCGGTGCCGGCTCTTTTGGCGGCCGCACTGGCGGTGGTGGTGGCGGTTTCAGTGGTGGCGGCGGCAGCTTTGGCGGCGGCGGTGCATCTGGCGGTTGGTAATCAGGGAAAAAGAGACAACAAGATGATTTCGAAACAGTTTTTCCACACCTTGCAGGCCAGGGTTCGACAGGCCGAGCAGGCCACGGATGCCGAACTGGTCACCGTGCTGGCCCCGGCCAGCGATGGCTATCGCTATATTCCGACCCTGTGGGCCGCCCTGCTCGCCATGCTCACCCCCCTGCTGGTCTTCCAGCTCGGCTTCTGGCTTGGCTGGTACGAGATCCTGCTGGTGCAGTGGTCGGTCTGGTTGCTGCTGAGCCTGCTGTTCCACTGGACACCCATCAAGATGCGGCTCATTCCCAACAAGGTACGCCGTCACCGGGCCGCCCTGATGGCCCGCCTGCAGTTTGTCGAGCAGGGACTTCACCGCACCCGGGACCGGCTCGGGGTGCTCATCTTCGTCTCGGTGGCGGAGCACTATGTGGAGATCCTGGTAGACGACGGGATCGCCCAGCACATCGACAACACCCAGTGGCAGCAGATCATCGACGACTTCGTGGTTCGGGTACGCAACAAGGAGGTCGAGCAGGGGTTCCTGGAGTGCGTGGAGCGCACCAGCGCCATTCTGACCGACGCCTTCCCCGCAACCCGGGATCAGAACGAGCTGCCTGACAGCCTGATCATTCTCGACAAGCCTTGAACGGGATTAAAAAACCGGCATTATGCTCAAGGGATAGGCACTCGATAAAGATTATGAAAAATAAGGGGAAAAGTGGTTGACCCAGGCAGCCCTTTCCCCTAAATTACGCCCCGTTCCAGCGCAACGGCGCAGCGAACACCGTGTTGGCTGAACACGTTAAATCACAGACCAGAATTTGGTGCGGTATCCGAGAGGCTGCCCACCGACGAAGTCGGCAAGATGCACGCGCAGCGTACTCCGAAAGCCACTTCAAGCAGTAAAAATTTGGTGAGGTGTCCGAGTGGCTGAAGGAGCACGCCTGGAAAGTGTGTA
>NZ_JAPDBQ010000039.1:0-28683 GCF_027705325.1 Aeromonas sp. QDB18 | reverse complement strand
GATTGGATCGGACATACTGAGTACAGTGAAACCAGAATAGAGCAATTAGATCACATCTTTAATCTGATTGGTATTATGTGGAATTTTTCCATGTTCTGAATATCGTGATGGCGCTGGAGAAGCGCGGCCTGTATGGCTGATGTTTATTCGTGCAATTTGTCAGTTTTTTAATTGCTGAAAATTAATCGAGTTGCGGGTAACACAAATAACTTGTGGAAAATCAATTCATTTAATCGGTAGTCCCATCACGCTGCGTCAATATGTTCCCCATGCCCGAGATCCTTGCTTGAAAAGCCTCCTGCTCGTCCTTAAACTTCATGGTGGAGAAAAGTGGATCAAAGTGGTTTTATTGGGCATCTAGCCCCCATAACTCACCTTTCGGGGACTGCAATTTGTTGCGTGGCGCTCACGCCATCAGCCTGGACAGCAAGGGGCGGTTGGCGATTCCGACCAAATTTCGTGATTGGCTGCGCGACGAGTGCGACGGCCAGCTGGTCTGCACCATCGACATCGCCCATCCCTGTCTGCTGCTTTATCCCCTGAATGAATGGGAAGAGGTGGAGCGCAAGCTGAAGACCCTTTCCAGCACCAACCCGGCAGAACGCCGCCTGCAGCGTCTGCTGCTCGGCCACGCGGCCGAATGCGAACTGGATGGCAATGGCCGTCTGCTGCTCAGCCAGCCGCTGCGCAGCCATGCCGGGCTAGACAAGAAAGTCATGCTGGTGGGCCAGCTCAACAAATTCGAGCTGTGGGATGAAGCCCGCTGGCAACAACAGATCAACGACGACATCCTGGGCCTGCCCGAGGACGACTGGGCAAGTTCACCACGACTACAGGATTTTTCTTTATAAATGACCCAAGCCGCTGAACACATCACAGTGCTGTTGCACGAAGCCGTCGAAGGGCTGGCCATCAAGCCGGACGGTATCTACGTCGACGGCACCTTTGGCCGGGGTGGTCACTCTCGTCTCATTCTCCAGCATCTGGGCCCCAATGGCCGTCTGATCGCCATCGACCGGGATCCCCAGGCCATTGCCGAGGCGGCCAAGATCCAGGATCCCCGTTTCGAGATCGTGCACGGTCCCTTCTCCGGCATCACCCGCTATCTGACCGAGCGCGGCCTGCTGGGCAAGGTCGATGGCTTCCTGCTGGATCTCGGTGTCTCCTCCCCCCAGCTTGACGATGCCGAGCGTGGCTTCAGCTTCATGAAGGACGGCCCGCTCGACATGAGAATGGATCCCACCTCCGGTCAGAGTGCCGCCGAGTGGCTGGCCCGTGCCGATGTGGACGACATCGCCTGGGTGCTGAAAACCTTCGGTGAGGAGCGCTTCGCCAAGAAGATTGCTCGCGCCATCGTGCACGATCGGGTGACCGAGCCCTATGTGCGCACCCGCCAGCTGGCGGAGATGATTGCCCGGGTCAACCCGAGTAAGGAGAAGGGAAAGCACGCGGCGACCCGCAGCTTCCAGGCCATCCGCATCTATATCAACAGCGAGCTGGACGAGATCGAAACCGCCCTCAACGGCGCGCTGGACGTGCTGGCTCCTCACGGTCGTCTCTCCGTCATCAGCTTCCACTCTCTGGAAGATCGGCTGGTGAAGCATTTTATTCGCAAGCATGAGAAAGGTCCGGAAGTACCCCACGGGATCCCCCTGACCGAAGCCCAGCTTGCCGGTGGTCGCAAGCTGAAGTCGATCGGCAAGGCGCTCAAGCCTTCCGACCACGAGGTCAATGAAAACACCCGGTCCCGCAGCTCGGTGCTGCGGGTCGCAGAGCGTCTTGCGGAGTAAGCGATGAGCGATGTGCGCGTTCACCTCGCCAGGGAGATCGTTGCGGATCTCTGGCGCCACAAGTTGCAGGTCCTGTTGACCGTCGCCGTGCTGGTCACCGCCTTTGCGGTGATCCTGGTGACCAACATGACCCGGGGTCTGACGGCCAAGCAGAACGATCTGATGGCGGAGGAGGACAGGCTCAACATCGAGTGGCGCCACCTCTTGCTGGAACAGGGCACACTGGCTGAGCACTCCCGGGTGGCGAGTCTGGCCATGGACAAGTTGCAGATGGCTCGTCCCCTGGTGACCACTGAAAAGGTAATTACACAACCATGACACGCAAGGCCGCCACCAAGGCTCCGGCAAAGGACAAAGCCAAGGCGAAAGCACCCTCACTCTACCCGTGGCGCTTTCGTACCCTGGTTTTCTTCATCGGCATCGCGTTTGCGGGGCTGATCCTGCGGCTGGCCTGGATCCAGGTGATCGATCCGGACAGACTGCGCCAGGAGGGGGACATGCGCTCCCTGCGCACCACCTCCACCCAGGCGGTGCGCGGCATGATCACGGACCGCAATGGCGAACAGTTGGCGGTATCCGTGCCGGTCGAAGCGGTCTGGGCCGATCCCAAGACGGTGCATGAGTCCGGTGCCATCCACAACGAGCGTGCCTGGCTGGCACTCTCCGCCGTGCTCAAGCTCGACATCAACACCCTCAAGCATCGCATCGCCAACCCGAGCAAGCGCTTCGTCTATCTGCAGCGGCAGGTGACGCCTGCTGTGGCCGAGTACATCAAGGGGTTGAAGCTGGGGGGCATCTATCTGCGCCCCGAGGCGCGCCGTTTCTACCCGACCGGCGAGATAAGCTCCCACCTGGTGGGGGTGACCAACATCGATGGCAGCGGCATCGAGGGGATTGAGCGCAGCTACAACGAGTGGCTGACCGCAACCCCTGGCGAGATGAGGGTGCGCAAGGACAGGCAGGGCCGCGTCATTGAGCGCCTGGGCCTGGTGAAAGAGGGCAAACACGCCAACGATCTGCAACTGAGCATCGATCAGCGGGTGCAGGCGCTGGCCTATCGCGCCCTCAAACGGGCTACCGACGAGAACAAGGCCACCTCCGGCTCCATGGTGATGCTGGATGTGAAGACCGGCGAGGTGCTCGCCATGGTCAACACCCCCTCCTACAACCCGAACAACCGTGGCCAATACCAGAGTTTCCGGGTGCGAAACCGGGTGGTGACCGATACCTATGAGCCGGGCTCCACGGTCAAGCCATTGATTCTGCTTAGTGCCTTTCAAGCCGGTGTCACCAGCTGGAAGGACTTCATCCCGGGCGGCCCCCTCTTCATCGGGGCCAAGCAGATCCGTGACGTGAGTATCCACAAGGCGACCAACCTTTACGACATCCTGCGCTACTCCTCCAACATCGGCATGTCGCGCATCGCGCTGCGGATGCCGGCCCAGGAGATGATCAACACCCTGAGCATGGTGGGCTTCGGCATGGACACCGGCAGCGGCCTGATGGGGGAGAGCAGCGGCATGCTGCCCCAGCGTCGCCGCTGGTCCGACATCGAGCGAGCCACCCTGTCGTACGGTTATGGTCTGCGAGTGACCCCGCTGCAGCTGGCCTCCGCCTACGCCACCCTGGCCAACAAGGGCAAGCGGGTTCCGCTCTCCATCATCAAGGTGACCAAGCCGCCCAAGGGTGAGCAGGTCATCGATCACAACAACGCCGCTGCCATGTTGCAGGCGCTGGAGTACGTGGTCAGCAATGCCATTCCCAAGGCCCAGATCCCCGGTTATCGGGTCGGTGGCAAGAGTGGTACCGCCAAGGTGGCCGTGGCTGGGGGCTATGGCAAGGACTACATGGCCTGGTTTGCCGGTTTCGCGCCGGCCAGCAATCCCCGTTTCGTCATGGTGGTGGTGATTAACGAACCCAAGTGGGATGCCTACTACGGCGGTGCCGTGGCGACCCCGCCCTTTGCGGAGGCCATGGGAGGCGTGTTGCAGCTCTTCAACATCCGTCCTGATGCGATCCCGCCCGAGGTACCCGCCAAGCTTGCCCGCACGGAGGCCAACAATGGCGCACCGCGTACTTGACGGGCATCCGGCTTTTTCCATCGACCCCGCTGCTGTCGGGGCGTTTTCCATGGCGTGTACGAGCGCCCGCATTCCCGCATTTTCGGAGGCTTCTCATGCCGCCCCGCACACTTGATCAACTGATGAGCCGCTTCGGCATCGATGCCCCGGCGCTTTCCCTCACCGATCTCCAGCTCGACAGTCGGCGGGTCGGTCCCGGCTCGCTCTTCGTGGCGATTCGTGGCCATCAGGTGGATGGCAGGCGCTTCATCGAACAGGCGGTGGCTCAGGGAGCGACCGCCGTGCTGTTTGAGGAGGACGGAGAATTCGTCCCTCCGGCGACCCAGATCCCCTGCATCGGCATGAGGGATCTTCCTGCTCGTCTCTCCGAGCTGGCCGGCCATTTCTACGGTCACCCTGCGCAAAAGCTGCAACTGGTGGGCATCACGGGCACCAACGGCAAAAGCACCACGGCCCTGCTGGTGGCCAACTGGCGCACCCTGCTGGGGGGCAAGGCCGGGGTCATGGGCACCATAGGCAACGGTCTGTTCGGCGAGCTCATCGAAGCAGAGAACACCACGGGCAGCGCGGTCCAGGTGCAGGCCAATCTGGCCGCCTTGCAGCTGCAGGGGGCCGATCTGGTGGCGATGGAGGTCTCCAGCCACGGTCTGGTGCAGCATCGTGTGGCGGCCCTGCCGTTTGCCGCGGCAGTCTTCACCAACCTGAGCCGGGATCATCTGGACTATCACGGTACCATGGAGGCCTATGCCGCCGCCAAGGAAGAGCTGCTGAAGCTGGTGGATGAGCCTTGCGCCGTCATCAACGCCGATGATCATCTGGGACGGCAATGGCTGGCGACCTATCCCGGTGCGGTGGCCTTCGGGGTTCATGGTCCGATTGAAAACCATGCCGGACGACAACTGACGGCGCAGGATCCCCATTTCCACCAACAAGGTTTTGATACGCGCATTAACTCCAGCTGGGGGAATGGTGTATTATCCGCCCCCTTGCTCGGCCGCTTCAACGTCAGCAACGTGCTGGGCGCCATGGGCGCCATGCTGGTGCTCGGCTACGACTTCGATGACCTGCTGGCGACGGCCCCCAGACTGCAACCGGTGACCGGTCGCATGGAGTGCTTCGGCGGTGGCGATGCGCCGCTCGCCGTGGTCGATTACGCCCACACCCCGGATGCGCTGGAGAAGGCATTGCAGGCCCTGCGGGTGCACTGTCACGGCCGGCTCTGGTGCCTGGTGGGATGCGGCGGCGACAGGGATCGCGGCAAGCGTCCCATGATGGCTGCCATGGCGGAGCTGCATGCGGACTGCGTGATCCTGACCGACGACAATCCCCGTACCGAGGAGCCGGCCCGGATCATGGCCGACATGGTGGCGGGTCTTCGCGATCCCGGCGCCGTGCAGATTGAGCACGACAGGACCAAGGCAATCCAGCTGGCACTGAGTCAAGCGAGCAAAGAGGACATCATCCTGGTGGCCGGCAAAGGCCACGAGGATTATCAGATCATTGGAACCGACAAGCGGCACTACAGCGATCGGGAAACCGTCGCAGCCGCCTTGCACACATTAATGGAGTCATTCAAATGATGACCCTCAGGCTTGCCGACCTGGCGCAGGTGCTCGATGCCCGTCTGATCGGGGGCGACCATGAGATCACGGCGGTCAGCACCGACACCCGTACCCTGGGCGCGGGGGCGCTGTTCGTGGCCCTGCGCGGCGAGCGTTTCGACGCCCACGATTTCTGCGACCAGGCAGTTGCCGTCGGCGCCAGTGCCCTGCTGGTAGAGCGCGAATTGCCGCTGGCCATTCCACAACTGGTGGTGGGCGACACCCTCAAGGGGCTTGGGCGTCTGGGCAGGCTGGTGCGCGAGCGCATCAATCCGAAAGTGCTCGCCATCACCGGCAGCTGTGGCAAAACCACGGTGAAGGAGATGGCGACGGCCATCCTGCGCTGTGAAGGGGAGGTGCTGGCCACCGCCGGCAACTTCAACAACGAGGTGGGGGTGCCGCTGACCCTGCTGCGCCTCGAGCCGCAACACCAGTTCGCGGTGATGGAGCTGGGAGCCAACCACCCGGGCGAGATCGCCTGGACCACGTCGCTCGCCAGACCCGACGCCGCCATCATCAACAACGTCGCTGCCGCGCACCTGGAAGGCTTTGGCTCCCTGGAAGGGGTGTTCCATGCCAAGAGCGAAATCTTCGAAGGGTTAGGCGAGGGCGGCACCGCCATCGTCAATGCCGACAACGAGTTCTGGCCGAAGTGGCGTGAAAAGGGCATCCAGTGCGCCTTCTCCCTCGAGGATCAGCGTCAGCCGTTCCACGCCCGCGACATCGTGCTCAACGAGCAGGGTTGTGCCGGGTTCGTGATGGTGACGCCCCAGGGAGAGGTGAACCTGACTCTGGCCATTCCGGGTCGCCACAACGTGGCCAACGCCCTGGCTGCTGCCGCCGGGACCCTGGCGCTGGGCGCATCGCTTGCGTCCGTCAAGGCGGGGCTGGAGCAGATGGCGCCGGTCAAGGGCCGTTTCTGCGTACAACGCTGGGGTGGCCTCACCTTGGTGGATGACACCTACAACGCCAGCGTGGAGTCCGTGCTGGCGGGTATCGATGCCCTGACCGCCATGAACGGCTACAAGGTGCTGGTATTCGGTGACATGAAAGAGTTGGGTGAGGAGTCCGCCGCGCAGCATGCACGGGTCGGATACCACGCCCGTGAGCAGGGCCTCGATGCCGTGCTGACCGTAGGGGAACAGAGTCGCCACACCGCAGATGCCGCGGCTGGCCGACATTTCGATAACAAGGCGTCGTTGTTTGAAGTGCTTGCGCAAATGATAAAGACACATCAGGAAATTTCGATTCTGGTCAAGGGCGCCCGTGGCTCCCGCATGGAAGATATTGTCGAGATGGTCAAGGGCCATCAGGAGTCAGCCACATGCTAGTCTGGCTGGCGGAACTGCTCACCCCGCACTTCACCTTCTTCAACGTTTTCTCCTATCTGACGTTTCGCGCCATCCTGTCGATCATCACCGGTCTGGTGGTGGCGCTCTGGATGGGGCCGCGCCTCATCCGTCGCCTGCAGATCATGAAGTTCGGCCAGGTGATCCGCAACGACGGTCCCGAATCCCACCTCAGCAAGAAGGGCACCCCGACCATGGGCGGCCTGATGATCATTGCCGCCATCTTCACTTCTGTGCTGCTCTGGTGCCGTCTCGACAACCCCTATGTCTGGCTGGTGCTGTTCGTGCTGGGGGCCTATGGCGCCATCGGTTTTGCCGATGACTATCTCAAGGTGGTGCGCAAGAACACCGACGGCCTCATCGCCCGCTGGAAGTACTTCTGGCAGTCCGCGGTCGCGCTGGGTGTGGCGGTCTTCCTCTACGCCACGGCCACCCACGATGGCCAGACCCAACTGGTGGTCCCCTTCCTCAAGGATGTGATGCCCCAGCTCGGCCTGATGTTCATCCTGCTGACCTACTTCGTCATCGTCGGTACCTCCAACGCAGTCAACCTGACCGATGGCCTGGATGGTTTGGCCATCATGCCGACCGTGATGGTGGCGGGAGGCTTCGCCCTGATCGCCTGGGCGACCGGCAACGTCAACTTCGCGAACTACCTGCACATTCCCTACGTGCCCTACACCTCCGAGCTGGTGATCGTCTGTACCGCTATTGTGGGCGCGGGCCTGGGTTTCCTCTGGTTCAACACCTACCCGGCCCAGGTCTTCATGGGGGACGTCGGTTCCCTGGCCCTGGGCGGCGCGCTCGGTACCATCGCGGTGCTGGTTCGCCAGGAGTTCCTGCTGGTGATCATGGGGGGCGTCTTCGTGATGGAGACCGTCTCGGTGATCCTGCAGGTCGGATCCTACAAACTGCGCGGCGTGCGGATCTTCCGCATGGCCCCCATCCATCACCACTATGAGAAGAAGGGCTGGCCGGAGCCGCGCGTCATCGTGCGCTTCTGGATCATCACCCTCATGCTGGTGCTGCTTGGCCTCGCCACCCTGAAGGTGAGGTAAGCCATGGTCATCATCATCGGACTCGGCAAAACCGGACTCTCCTGCGTCGATTACTTCCTCGACCGCGGCGTCACGCCGCTGGTGATGGACACCCGTGCCAATCCGCCGGGCAAGGACGAGCTTCCCCCCGAGGTGGAGCTCATCCACGGGCTGGACGCGGAGCGACTCAAGCAGGCGCACATGATAGTGGCGAGCCCGGGCATCGCCCTGGCGACTCCGGAGTTGAAGGCCGCCGCCGAGTTCGGGGTGCGCATCGTCGGTGACATCGAACTGTTCGTACGTGAAACCCAGACGCCCGTCATCGCCATCACCGGCTCCAACGGCAAGAGCACGGTCACCACCCTGGTGGGTGAGATGATCGCCGAGGCGGGACTCAAGGTCGGTGTGGGGGGCAATATTGGCACCCCGGCGCTGTCACTCCTCAAGCAGCCCATGGATCTCTGCGTGCTGGAGCTCTCCAGCTTCCAGCTCGAGACCACCTACAGCCTGCGGGCCGCCGCCTCCGTGGTCCTGAACCTCAGTGAAGATCATATGGATCGCTATGCCGGCATGGCGGATTACCGCGCCGCCAAGATGGAGATCCATCAGCACTCCCAGCACATCCTGATCAATCGCGACGATCCCCAGACCCTGCCCGATGTGGGTCAGGTGTGGCAGAGTTTCGGCCTCGACTGCAACGGCTACGGTCGCTGCGAGCTGGAGGGCCGTCACTGGCTGACCTTGCACGGCGAGCCGCTCCTGGCGGTGGACGAGATGAAGATAGTGGGTGCCCACAACCAGGCCAATGCCCTGGCGGCCATGGCCCTGTGCGATGCGGTGGGCATTCCCCGCGAGGCACAACTTGCCGTGCTGCGCCGCTTTGAAGGCCTGCCTCACCGTGCCCGCTTCGTGCGGGAGGTAAATGGGGTGCGCTGGATCAACGACTCCAAGGCCACCAACGTGGGGGCGACCCTGGCCGCCGTGGCCGGGGTACGTGAAGCGGTCAAGGGCCGCCTGCTGCTGCTGGCCGGTGGCCAGGGCAAGGGGCAGGACTTCGGCCCGGTGCAGGCCCTGCTCGGCAGCCAGATCGATCACATGTACTGCTTTGGCCAGGATGCCGAGGTGCTGCTGGCCCTGGGCGAACAGACCGAGCGGGTTGCCGATCTTGACGCTGCTGTCGCCAAGGCGGCGGTCGATGCCAGGCCCGGTGACTGGGTGCTGCTGGCGCCGGCCTGCGCGAGCCTGGATCAGTTCAAATCCTTTGAAGCGCGCGGCGATCGCTTCACCGAACTGGTGATGGGCTTATGAACGCCCTTCGCGCCGTCGCAGGATTCTTGCAGCGCTGGTTGCTACCGGCGCGCCCTGCCGGCCTCTACGATCGGCAGCTGGTGGTGCTGGCCCTCGCCCTGATGGGCGTCGGGCTGGTGATAGTGGCGTCCGCTTCCATTCCTGAGGGGATCGCCATCAACAACGATCCCTTCATGTTCGTGAAGCGCCACGGCATGTTCCTGGTGATGGCGCTGGGTATCTCCTGGTTCGTGTTGCAGGTACCCATGGCACGCTGGCAGCACTACAACGGCCCCATGTTGTTGCTGGCCATCGTGCTGCTGGTGATGGTGTTGCTGGTGGGCCGCAGCGTCAACGGTTCGGTACGCTGGCTGCCGCTGGGCCCCTTCAACCTGCAGCCGGCTGAGTTCGGCAAGCTGGCGCTGTTCGTCTATCTGGCGGGCTATCTGGTGCGCCGCCAGAGCGAGGTGCGCGAACGCTTCATCGGTTTCATGAAACCCATGGCGGTGCTGTTCGTGGTGGCCATCCTGCTGCTGGCCCAGCCGGATCTCGGGTCAGTGGTGGTGATGTTCGTCACCTCCCTCGGGATGCTGTTCCTGGCCGGTGCCCGGCTGGTGCAGTTCATCGGTCTCATCCTGGTGGGGGTGAGCGCCGTGGTGACCCTGATCATCGCGGAGCCCTACCGGATGCGGCGGGTGACCTCCTTCCTTGACCCCTGGGCCGATCCCTTTGGCAGCGGCTATCAGCTGACCCAGTCCCTGATGGCCTTTGGTCGGGGGAGCTGGTTTGGCGAGGGGCTCGGCAACTCCATCCAGAAGATGGAGTACCTGCCGGAGGCCCACACCGACTTCGTGTTCGCCATTCTGGGCGAAGAGCTGGGCTACGTGGGGGTGCTTGGCGCACTCTTCCTGATTTTTGCGCTGGCAGTGAAGGCGCTCAAGCTGGGTCACCAGGCGCTGGTGGCCGAGCGGCCCTATGAAGGCTATCTGGCCATCGGCATCGGCATCTGGTTCAGCTTCCAGACTTTCGTCAACGTCGGTGCCGCCAGCGGCATGATGCCTACCAAGGGGCTGACCCTGCCGCTGGTCAGTTATGGCGGCTCCAGTCTCATCATCATGATGGTGGCGGTGAGCATGTTGATTCGTATCGATTTCGAGTTGCGCCAGGCAAGTGCCCAGGCGCGCGTGCAGGAGGTTGCGTGAGCAAGACGTTACTGGTGATGGCGGGTGGTACCGGGGGGCATGTGTTCCCCGGCCTGGCCGTCGCCGATCGCCTCAAGGCCCAGGGCTGGACCATCCACTGGCTCGGTACTGCCGATCGGATGGAGGCGGAGCTGGTGCCTGCCCATGGTTATCCCATCTCCTTCATCGACATCCAGGGGGTGCGTGGCAACGGCATCAAACGGCTGCTCGCGGCGCCCTACCGTGTCATCAAATCCGTGCTGCAGGCCCGCCAGGTGCTCAAGACCATCCAGCCCGATGTGGTGCTGGGCATGGGGGGCTTCGCCTCCGGCCCGGGTGGCGTGGCCGCCTGGCTGTCCGGCATTCCGCTGCTGCTGCACGAGCAGAATGCCGCCGCCGGCCTGACCAACAAGCTGCTGGCCCGTATCGCCAGGCGGGTACTGATGGCCTTCCCGGGTGCCTTCGCCCCCAATGCCCGTACCGCCGTGGTGGGCAACCCGGTGCGCCCCGAGGTGGTGGCGCTGCCGGATCCCCAACTGCGCAGCAGCAGCGATCCTCTGCGCCTGCTTGTGGTCGGTGGCAGCCTGGGGGCCAGGGTCCTCAACGAGCAGGTGCCTCCTGCGGTTGCAGCTGCCGGTGTGCCCATCGAGGTGCGTCACCAGTGCGGCAAGGGCAACGGGGAGGCCGTGGCTGCCTCCTATGCCGGGCTGGGGGTCGAGGCCGAGGTGAGTGAATTTATCAAGGACATGGCGGATGCCTATGCCTGGGCTGACCTGGTGGTGTGCCGCGCCGGCGCATTGACCGTCTCCGAAGTGGCCGCTGCCGGTGTGGCCGCCATCTTCGTGCCCCTGCCCCATGCGGTGGACGATCACCAGACCCGCAACGCCCTGACCCTGGTCGACGGCGGAGCGGCCGAGTTCCTGCCCCAGTCCGAGCTGACACCGGCGGCGCTGGCGTCGCGCCTATCCTGGCTCGCCGGGCGCAGGGAAACCCTGTTGAACATGGCCCAGGCCGCGCGCCGGGTCGCCATCATCGATGCTGCCGAACGGGTTGCCGATGAGTGCAAACGGCTCGCCACCGGCTGAGCCAAACGAGATGGAAGGCCAAGATGTGCCGCCAAGGCCCCGCTTCTGTCTTCGAACTGATGAATGTCGCCGAATGAAAATGGCCTGTGGCCACGAATTGAGAAAGAACTATGACCAAGGTTGAACTGGCAAAACTGCGTACCGTTATCCCCGAAATGCGCCGCGTGCGTCGCATCCACTTCATCGGCATCGGTGGCGCCGGTATGGGCGGTATTGCGGAAGTGCTTGCCAATGAAGGGTATCAGGTGACCGGCTCTGATCTGGCCCGCAACGGGGTGACCGAACGCCTGGCCTCTTTGGGCGCACACATTTTTGTCGGTCACAGTGCCGAGCATGTGGACGGTGCCAGCGTGGTGGTGGTTTCCACCGCCATCAAGCAGGACAACCCCGAGCTGCTGGCTGCCCGCGAGCTGCGTATTCCCGTGGTGCGCCGCGCCGAAATGCTGGCTGAGCTGATGCGCTTCCGTCACGGCATCGCCATTGCCGGGACCCACGGCAAGACCACCACCACCAGTCTGGTGGCGAGCATCTATGCCGAGGCGGATCGCGACCCCACCTTCGTCATCGGCGGTCTGCTCAACAGCGCCGGCACCAATGCCCGCCTGGGCAGCAGCCGTTATCTGATTGCCGAGGCGGACGAGAGCGACGCCTCCTTCCTGCATCTGCAACCCATGGTTTCCATCGTGACCAATATCGAAGCGGACCACATGGACACCTATGGTGGCGATTTCTCCAGGTTGAAGGCCACCTTCATCGATTTCCTGCACAATCTGCCGTTCTACGGCCTGGCCGTGGTGTGCGTGGATGACCCCGTGATCCGCGGCATGCTGCCGGAGATCGCCCGTCCTACCCTCACCTACGGTCTGAGCGATGATGCCGATGTGCAGGTGCTGGACTTCGTGCAGACCAGCAATCGCAGCCGCTTCCGGGTGCGCCGTGCAGGGGCGGGTGAGCTGGAGGTGACCCTGAATCTGCCGGGCATCCACAACGCCCTCAACGCCGCCGCCGCCATCGCGGTGGCAACTGAAGACGGCATCGGCGACGAGGCCATCATCCAGGCACTTTCCAAGTTTGAAGGGGTGGGGCGCCGCTTCCAGCAATATGGCGAGTTTGAAACCGGCCGTGGCAAGGCCATGCTGGTGGACGATTACGGTCATCACCCGAGCGAAGTGAAGGTGACCATCAACGCCGCTCGCGCCGGCTGGCCCGAGAAGCGGCTGGTGATGGTGTTCCAGCCGCACCGCTACAGCCGTACCCGGGATCTCTACGAAGATTTCGCGGATGTGCTTTCCAAGGTGGACGTGCTGGTGATGCTGGAGGTCTATGCCGCCGGTGAGGAGCCCATTCCCGGTGCCGATGGTCGTGCCCTGTGCCGTTCCATCCGCTCCCGCGGCACCCTGGAGCCCATCTTTGTCGCAACGCCGGACGATGTGCCCGCGGTGCTGGCCGACCTGATTGGCGAGGGGGATCTGGTATTGACCCAGGGGGCGGGTAACGTCGGTGCGCTGGCCCGTCGTCTCGGCGAGATGAAATTGAGCGTGGATAGCATGAAATCCGGTGCCTGAGGGCCCAATGAGTATTTTGACCGCCAAGCCGAGGCCTATATAATGGCGAACCGGTCTGCAAGTGACCGGCATGGCGCGTTTTACGGGGATCGATCGGGTGGAGGCAAGGGCACAAGGGCGCACCAAGGGGGGCTTCATCGCCGGGGTGGCATTTTTCATCCTGGTCATGTGGGGGCTCTACCAGACGGCGCTGGATGTTAAAGACTGGCTGACGGATGCCAGTCGGTTGCCCATGAGCGAGCTGTTGCTGCAGGGGCAACACGAATATTTGAAGGCCGATGAGTTGCGTGCTGCCGTGCTGGATGGTGCCGAACTTCGCAACTTCTTCGAGCTGGATGTGAACGAATTGCAGGCGCGTCTGAACGCTCTGCCCTGGGTGGCCCAGGTCTCGGTACGAAAGAAGTGGCCGAACAAGATCAAGGTCTATCTCACGGAACAGGATGTGGAGGCTCGCTGGAACGGTAACCGCTTCGTCAACACCAAGGGTGAGGTATTCAGTGCCCCGGACAGGGTGAAGAAGCCCCTGATGCAGTTGTCCGGGCCCGATGATCAGGCCGCCAAGGTGCTGGAAGCCAGCCATCAGTACGAAACGCTGCTGGCGGCCAAGGGATACAAGTTGCTGGGGGTGAATCTGACCCCCCGCCATGCCTGGGAACTGACCCTGGATGGCAACATTCAGCTGTTTGTGGGGCGCTCGGATATCGCGCTTCGTCTGCAGCGGTTTATCGATGCCTTTCCGGTCATCGAGCCCCGTGAGCGGGTTGCTTACGTGGATCTTCGATACGACACCGGGATGGCAGTTGGCTGGAAGAAAAGCGAAGAGAAAGTGAATGACCAACACCGCAGATAGAAATTTGATTGTCGGACTGGATATCGGCACGACCAAGGTGGCGGTACTGGTTGGCGAAGTATTGCCTGATGGCGAACTCAATGTCATCGGCATGGGCAGCCACGCTTCTCGCGGTATGGAGAAGGGCGGGGTCAATGACCTCGACTCCGTGGTCAAGTCCCTGCGCCGCGCGGTGGAAGAGGCCGAGATGATGGCAGACTGCCAGATCAGTTCTGTCTATCTGGGGCTGTCCGGCAAGCACATCGATTGCCGCAACGAGACCGGCATGGTGCCCATCTCCGACGAAGAGGTGACCCAGGAGGATGTGGACAACGTCATCCACACCGCCAAGTCGGTGCGGTTGTCTGACGAGCTCCGGGTGCTGCACGTGCTGCCCCAGGAGTTCGCCATCGACTATCAGGAAGGGATCAAGAACCCGGTCGGCCTCTCCGGCGTGCGGATGGCAGCCAAGGTGCATCTCATCACCTGCCACAACGACATGGCGCGCAACATCGAGAAGTGCGTTGAGAAGGTGGGTCTGCGGGTGGATCAACTGATCTTCTCCGCCCTGGCCTCCAGCTACGCCGTGCTGACCGAAGACGAGAAGGAGCTTGGTGTCTGCGTGGTGGACATCGGTGGTGGCACCATGGACATGTCGCTGTTTACCGGCGGCGCCCTGCGCCACACCAAGGTGATTCCCTATGCGGGCAGCACGGTGACCAGCGACATCGCCTATGCCTTCGGCACGCCGCCGCTGGATGCGGAGGCGATCAAGGTGCGCTATGGCTGTGCCCTCGGCCGCCTGGTCAGCAAGGAAGACAATATCGAAGTGCCCAGTGTCGGCGGTCGCCCGGCGCGCAGCCTGCAACGGCAGACACTGGCGGAAGTGATTGAACCCCGTTACACCGAGTTGCTCTCCATGGTGAATGACGAGCTGGTGCGGGTGCAGAGCGAATTGAAGGCACAGGGGGTCAAGCATCAGCTGGCCGCCGGTGTGGTCTTGACCGGTGGCGCGGCCCAGATCGAAGGCATTGTGGAGTGCGCAGAGCAGATCTTCCAGAGCCAGGTCCGGGTGGGCGAGCCCATGAATATCCGGGGATTGAGTGACTACGTACAGGCACCGGTGTACTCGACTGCGGTCGGGTTGTTGCAGTACGGCCGCACCAACCAATCCACCGGCAGTAACAAGGAATATGCCGCCAAGGCAAGCGTAGGTGGGCTGGTCAAACGGGTCAGCAACTGGTTGCGTGGCGAGTTCTAAAGATTTTGCTGAGTCAGGCAAATAAAGCGGAGAGACAACATGTTTGAATTTATGGATAGCCACACTGACGAAGCCGTCATCAAGGTGATAGGTGTGGGTGGCGGCGGCGGCAACGCAGTCGAGCACATGGTTCGTCAAAACATCGAAGGGGTCGAGTTCATCACCGTGAACACCGACGCCCAGGCACTGCGCAACTCCAGTGCCAATACCACCTTGCAGATCGGCGGTGGCATCACCAAGGGTTTGGGTGCCGGGGCCAACCCGGAAGTGGGTCGTGACGCCGCCATGGAAGACAGGGAAGCGCTGCGCGAGCTGCTGACCGGTTCCGACATGGTGTTCATCGCTGCCGGCATGGGTGGTGGTACTGGTACAGGTGCTGCACCGATCGTGGCCGAAGTGGCCCGCGAGATGGGTATCCTGACCGTTGCCGTCGTGACCAAGCCGTTCTCCTTCGAAGGGAAGAAGCGGATGGGCTTCGCCGCTCACGGCATCGAAGAGCTCTCCAAGAACGTCGACTCCCTGATCACCATCCCCAACGACAAGTTGCTGAAGGTACTGGGTCGCGGCATCTCCTTGCTGGACGCCTTCAAGGCGGCCAACGACGTGCTGCTGGGTGCGGTGCAAGGCATCGCCGAACTGATCACCCGCCCGGGCCTCATCAACGTCGACTTCGCGGACGTGCGGACCGTGATGCGCGAGATGGGTACCGCCATGATGGGTACCGGCTCCGCCTCCGGTGACGACCGTGCCGAAGAAGCGGCCGAGAAGGCCATCTCCAGCCCGCTGCTGGAAGACGTGGATCTGGCCGGTGCCCGCGGCATCCTGGTCAACATCACTGCCGGCATGGACATGACCATCGAAGAGTTCGAGACCGTGGGTAACGCGGTCAAGGCCTTCGCGTCCGAGAACGCCACCGTGGTGGTGGGTACCGTAATCGACCCGGAAATGCACGACGAACTGCGCGTTACCGTAGTGGCGACCGGTATCGGTGCCGAGCGCAAGCCCGACATCACTCTGGTCAAGAACAACATGGTTCAAGAGCGTCCGGCTCGTCAGCCCCTGATCAGCGAAGCCCTGCAGTCTCGCGTGATGGAAAAGGCCCCGGCCAAGGTGGTGAACGCCGAGCCGCAAGCTCGTCGCGAACCGGATTATCTCGATATTCCTGCGTTCCTGCGCAAGCAGGCAGACTAAGCCTCTGATGGCTCTGGTTTGTTTGTTGCTTAAGGATTGTGCTAAGATGGCCCGGCAACGACCATCTGGTCAGGAATTTGAGCTGTTAAAGCGGATACGCCCATGATTAGACAAAGAACCTTGAAAACGAGTGTCCAGGCCACCGGTGTGGGCCTGCATTCGGGCCGGAAAGTCACTATGACGTTCCGTCCGGCGCCTGTTAACACAGGGATCGTTTACTTGCGTACCGATCTGAATCCTGTGGTCGCGCTGCCAGCCAACGCCGATCAGGTGCGTGATACCGTGCTTTGTACCGCTCTGGTGAACGAAGCCGGTGTTCGCGTGTCGACCATCGAACACCTGTCTGCCGCTCTGGCCGGGATGGGCATCGACAACCTCTATGTCGAGGTTGATGCCCCCGAGATCCCGGTAATGGACGGCAGTGCGCATCCGTTCATCTATCTGCTGCAGGAAGTGGGTATTCGTGAACAGAACGCACCTAAGCAGTTCGTGCGGATCAAGCAGAGCATCCGGGTTGAAGACGGCGACAAGTGGGCGGAATTCCACCCCTACCGCAACGGCTTCAAGATGGATCTCGAGATCGATTTCCAGCATCCGGTGTTTGAAGGCCGCAACCAGCGTTGCGTGCTGGACTTCTCCGGCAGCTCCTTCGTGAAAGAGATCAGCCGTGCCCGTACCTTCGGCTTCATGCGTGACATCGAGTACCTGCGTTCCCAGAACCTGGCACTGGGCGGCAGCCTGGAAAACGCCGTGGTGCTGGATGACTACCGGGTGCTGAACGAAGATGGTCTGCGCTACGAAGACGAGTTCGTGAAGCACAAGATGCTGGATGCCATCGGCGATCTGTACATGTGCAATCGCAGTATCATCGGTGAATTCCGTGCCTACAAGACGGGCCATGCCCTGAACAACAAGCTGCTGCGTGCCCTGCTGGCCCAGCAGGAGGCCTGGGAACTGGTGACCTTCGAGGGTGAGGGCGACAAAGCGCCTATCGCTTACTACGACAACGGTCTGGTTCTGGCCTGATAGCTGTGCAACAGGACGTCGGTCATCTCTCCGCACCGACGTCCTGTCATTTGTTTATTCCATCCTTTAATACCGATTATCTCCCGGTTTTATTGCCCGTGCAGGCCTTTGGCCTCACCTGACCGAGAAGACAGATTTCTATGAGTATTACCCTGATCCTCCACGGTAAGCAGCGCCGCAGGTTGCACTTACCCAAACAACGGCTGGCCTGGGTCGGCGGTATTCTCTTCACTGTATTGGCCTTGGGGGGCGGCTGGCTCTGGCAGAGCTGGCAGCAGAAAATGGAGGCGCTGGAAGTGGCGCTGACCCTGGCGCAGCAGCAAAAATCCACGCAAGGGGCCGATGAAGCCCGCGAACAGCTTGCCATGCTGGCCGCCCAGGTGGGCACCATGCAGGGACAACTTGGTCGCCTCAACGCCCTCGGCGAGCGCCTGACCGAGAAGGCGGACCTCGATCCCGAGGAGTTCAACTTCAAGGAGCTGCCCCCGATGGGCGGCCCTTCCTACGATGCAGACCTGGAAGTCAGCCTGGGTGAACTGCAAGATTCCATGGAACACCTCAGCCGTCAGCTCAGCAGCCGCGAAGAACAGCTGTCGGTACTTGAATCCTTCATCATGAACCACCATATCACCGATGCGGGTTTCATCCCCGGCTCACCGGTCAAGCAGGAGCGTGTCTGGATCTCCTCCGGTTTCGGTGGGCGGGTCGATCCGTTCAACGGTCGCGCCAAGATGCACAAAGGGGTGGATTTCCGCGGCAGGCCCGGCACCCCCATCCTGGCGACAGGCAAGGGGATTGTCAGCTGGGCGGGGCGCCATCCGGAGTTTGGCAACATGGTGGAGATTGACCATGGCAATGGTCTGGTCACCCGCTATGCCCACAATTCCAAGTTGCTGGTGGATGTGGGCACCCTGGTCGATGAGGGCCAGAAGATTGCCCTGATGGGGCGAACCGGTCGTGCAACCGGAGTTCATTTGCATTACGAAGTGTTGAAAGATGGTCGTCAGGTCAACCCCGCGCGCTTTCTGAATACCAGACGGGGTTAGGTTTTTTCTTCAGGTTCCAGTGACGGAACGCTTATATAACCAAAACAGTTGGTACCCATGATTAGCACACTGCTCACCAAGATTATCGGCAGCCGGAACGACAGAACGCTCAAGGCTTTGCGCAAAATTGTAAAACAAATCAATGCGATGGAACCTCAATTCGAGGCACTGTCCGATCAGGAACTGCAGGCGAAGACCGCCGAGTACCGTCAACGTCTGGAGCAGGGCGAAACACTGGAGCAGTTGCTGCCGGAAGCGTTCGCCACCGTCCGTGAAGCCTCCCGCCGTGTGTTCGGCATGCGTCACTTCGACGTCCAGCTGATCGGCGGCATGGTGCTGAACTCCAACCGCATCGCCGAAATGAAGACAGGTGAAGGTAAAACCCTGACGGCCACCCTGCCGGCCTACCTGAACGCCCTGACCGGCCGCGGTGTGCACGTCGTGACGGTGAACGACTATCTGGCCAATCGTGATGCGGAAGCCAACCGCCCGCTGTTCGCCTTCCTCGGCATGACGGTGGACTGCAACGTGCCCGGCATGGATGCGTCCCAGAAGCGCGATGCCTACGCTGCCGACATCACCTACGGTACCAACAACGAATTCGGTTTCGACTACCTGCGCGACAACATGGCATTCTCGCCGGAGCAGCGCGTACAGCGTCCGCTCAACTACGCGCTGGTGGATGAGGTGGACTCGGTGCTCATCGATGAAGCCCGCACCCCGCTCATCATCTCCGGTCCGGCGGAAGACAGCTCCGCCATGTACACCCAGATCAACAAGTTGATCCCGCTGCTGGTCAAGCAGGACAAGGAAGACTCCGAGGAGTACACCGGCGACGGCCACTACACGGTGGACGAGAAGAACCGCCAGGCGCTGCTGACCGAAAACGGCCAGATCTTCGTGGAAGAGCTGCTCAAGAAAGAGGGACTGCTGGCCGAGGATGACTCCCTGTTCTCCGCCACCAACATCAGCCTGCTGCATCACGTCAATGCCGGCCTGCGTGCGCACACCCTGTTCGAGCGCAACGTCGACTACATCGTCCAGAAGGACGAGATCGTCATCGTCGACGAGCACACCGGCCGCACCATGCCGGGTCGTCGCTGGTCAGACGGTCTGCACCAGGCGGTCGAGGCGAAGGAAGGGGTCAAGATCCAGAACGAGAACCAGACCCTGGCCTCCATCACCTTCCAGAACTATTTCCGTCTGTACGACAAGCTGGCGGGCATGACGGGGACTGCCGATACCGAAGCCTTTGAATTCCAGCAGATTTATGGCCTGGATACCGTGGTCATCCCGACCAACAAGCCGATGGTGCGCAAAGACATGGGCGATCTGGTCTACCTGACCGCCCAGGAGAAATACGCGGCCATCGTGCAGGACATCCGCGAGTGCGTGAAGCGCGGCCAGCCCGTGCTGGTCGGTACCGTCTCCATCGAGAACTCCGAGCTGCTTTCCGGCATCCTGACCAAGGAAAATATCCCGCACAAGGTGCTGAACGCCAAGTTCCACGCCATGGAAGCGGAGATAGTCGCCCAGGCAGGCCAGACCGGCGCCGTCACCATCGCCACCAATATGGCCGGTCGTGGTACCGACATCGTGCTGGGCGGCAACTGGCAGGCGGAAATCGCCCAGTTGGAGAACCCGACCGAGGAGCAGATTGCCGAGCTGAAAGCGGCCTGGCAGGTGCGTCACGATGCGGTATTGGCCGCCGGTGGTCTGCACATCATAGGTACCGAGCGCCATGAATCCCGTCGTATCGACAACCAGCTGCGCGGCCGTTCCGGTCGTCAGGGTGATCCGGGTTCCTCCCGCTTCTACCTCTCCATGGAAGATACCCTGATGCGGATCTTCGCCTCCGACCGCGTGACCGGCATGATGAAGAAGCTGGGCATGGAAGAGGGCGAGGCCATCGAGCATCCCTGGGTGACCAAGGCCATCGAGAATGCCCAGCGCAAGGTGGAAGGTCGCAACTTCGACATCCGTAAAAACCTGCTCGAGTTTGACGACGTGGCCAACGATCAGCGCAAGGTGGTCTACGAGCAGCGCAACGAACTGCTGGACACCAACGACATCTCCGAGACCATTCACGTCATCCGTGACGACGTCTACGGCGCCATCATCGATGAGTACATCCCGCCCCAGTCCCTGGAAGAGATGTGGGACGTGCCGGGTCTGGAAGCGCGTCTGAAGTCCGATTTCGCCCTGGATCTGCCGCTGCAGCAGTGGCTGGCGGAAGACGACAAGCTGTATGAAGAGAAGCTGCGCGAACGCATCCTGGATGAAGCCACCAAGCTCTATGCCCACAAGGAAGAGCTGGTCGGCAAGGAGGTGCTGCGCAACTTCGAGAAGGCGGTGATGCTGCAAACGCTGGATGGTCTGTGGAAGGAGCACCTGGCGGCCATGGATCACCTGCGCCAGGGCATCCATCTGCGCGGCTACGCCCAGAAGAACCCCAAGCAGGAGTACAAGCGCGAATCCTTCGATCTGTTCACCCAGATGCTGGAAACCCTCAAGCGCGACGTGGTCAGCATCCTGAGCCGGGTACAGGTGCAGGAGCGGGATGTGGAGGCGATGGAAGAGCAGCAGCGCCAGCAGGCCGAAGCCGCTCCCCGTACCTACACCCATGCCACGGCCGAAAACCAGCTGGCTGACGAGGATACGGGTGGGGGCGAGGGCCATACCACCTTCGTGCGCGACGAGCAGAAGATCGGGCGCAATGATCCCTGCCCCTGTGGTTCGGGTAAAAAATACAAGCACTGTCACGGTCAGCTGACCTGACACCCTGCCATGATGAATACACCGCCTCCGGGCGGTGTATTCATTTTCGGACCAAGGAGGGGACGATGAGCAGATTGCCGGCGGGATGGGATGGGGAGGCACATGGGCACTGGCTGCAGGAGAGACGCCAGGAGGCGATCCGTTGTGTGCTGAGCAGGCTGAACGCAGAGACGAACAAATCTGTTCCCCTGCAACTGCAGTTTGCCTATTACCTCTTTTTGTCCGGCGATCCCGCCTCGGCGGCCCAGGTGCTGACGCTGGCGTACCGGTCCGCACCCGATAACACTGAGGTGCTGCGCAATCTCTGTGTCTGCCTCTCGCGCTCCGAACAACATGAGCGGGCCGTGATGCACCTGGTCGAACTGGTGCGGCGCGAGCCGGATGATTATCTGGTCCATGACGGGCTTTGCACTTCCCTTGCCAAGCTGGGACGCCATGAAGAAGCGGCACAAGCGGGAACCCGTGCCCTGACTCTCAAGGATGAGGCCGTCTCGCAGCCTGTCGCGGGGTGGGTGCTGCCGGCAGAGGGGCCGGATGACTGGCTCGCGGAGCAGGGGGAGAAGCAGGCAGTCATCGCCTTCTCCTTGTGGGGAGTACAGCCCCGCTATTTGCGGGGAGCGCTCGACAATGTGCTGGCCGCAGCTTACCTCTATCCGGGCTGGCGGGTGCGTTTTTATGTGGATGGCAGTGTCCCTCAGGGGTTTCTGGCCTGCCTGCAAGAACATGGCGCCGAGATAAAGGTGCAGCCCGATGGCCAATCCCAGCGTCAGCGCCTCTGCTGGCGCTTCCAGGTCGCCAATGATCCCGGAGTGGGGCGCTTTCTTGTGCGCGATGCGGACTCCGTGCTGAATCTGCGGGAGCGGCTTGCGGTCGATGACTGGCTTGCATCGGGGCGCTGGTTCCATATCATGCGTGACTGGTGGAGCCACACCGATCTGGTGCTGGCCGGCATGTGGGGCGGTGTGGCCGGTGTGCTGCCTCTCCTTGCGCCGCTGATGGCGAGCTATCAGCCCAGTACCATGGAAACACCGAACATCGACCAGTGGTTCTTGCGAGACTGTTTATGGCGCTATCTGCGCCAGAGCGCGCGGGTACACGATCGTTGTTTCACTCCGCCCGGTGCGGTGCCCTGGCCGCAGGTTGCGCCGCCGGGCAATGAGCATGTCGGGCAGGATCTCTTCAGGGCCCGGGGGGATCAGCAGGCCATTCGGCTTGCCCCCTGGATCGCCCGTTTGCCGTGTTTACGCTGAGGACAATGATGGAACAGAAGAAACGGATCTGGGTGGCGGTGGGCGTCATCGAGAACGAACGGGGCGATATCTTCATCGCCAAACGCTCAGCCGATCGCCATCAGGGGGATCGCTGGGAGTTTCCCGGTGGCAAGGTGGAGTCGGGGGAGGATCTGCTCACCGCGCTGGACAGGGAATTGTGGGAAGAGATCGGGATCCGGGTGCAGGATTGTGCCCCCTTCATGGAGCTGCACCACGACTACCCCGACAAGCAGGTCTTGCTGGATATCTGGAAGGTGACCCGCTTCCACGGCGAGCCCTTTGGCAAGGAGGGGCAGGAGTGCCGCTGGGTGCCACTGGCCTCGCTGCACGAATACCGCTTCCCGGATGCCAACGGCCCCATCGTCGCGCGGTTGCAGGCCTCGCTTGCCTGAAAGGATCGATACCAACGAAAAAGGGCCTGAGGGCCCTTTTTTGATCGTGAAGTGTTTATTGCCAGGGATCGCCCTGTTCCGGGTCGGGCAGCAGATCCGGGTTGATCTCGCCCGGGATGCGCTTCTGTTCATCCGCCCACTCGCCGAGGTCGATCAGCTGGCAGCGCTTGCTGCAGAAGGGGCGAAACGGGCTCTGCGGACCCCATTCGATCTCGCTCTGACAGGTCGGACACTTTACCTTGGTCACCATGGGGCGCTCCTCAACAACAGGCGAGCTGGAAGGAGACGTCGCCTATCTGCTGCTCCGTCGTCGGCAGGAAGCGCAGGGCGAAGCGGTTCTTGTGGCCGCTCAGGGTTGGATAGCAGGGCTGGGTGCCCGCCAGACGGATGCGGATCAGTTCAGCCCCTTCGGCAGTATCCTGGAAGAAGCCGTTGGTGGCCACCTGGTCGCTGAAGTTGCCCGACTCGCGCCACAGGCGCAGCAACAGGGAGATGGCGTTCATCAGCAGGGTGATGTCACTCAGCCATTGCTGCATCTGCTGGTGGCGGGTGACGGCCGGGGTCGCCAGCCAGTGGTGCAGTTGCGGCACATCGAAGGCGCACAGACCACCCGGAATGGAGAAGCGCTGACGAATGGAGCCGAGCAGGCGATCCTCTTTCAGACGGGCGCCGGGGCGCGGGGAGTTCAGCAGGTTGCGGGAGAGCTGGGTGCTCTCCTGCTGCATCCGCTGGATCTGCTCGAGATCGACGTCAGGCAGACTGGCCCAGTGGTTTAGGCGTTGGCCGAGGCGCTCCAGATCCTTGATGAGATCGGCACGCAGGTCACCACGCTCCAGCAACTCCTGCAAATCGAACAACCCCTTGAAGAAGGCGATATGTGCCCAGGACTGGTCACTCTCCAGATTGTCGCGGATCTGGGAAAACAGGGACTCCAGACGAAGATAGGTCCGGCTTTTTTCATTGAGGGGAAAATCGTAAATCATGCCTAATCCTGGCCAGCCATAAACCGGCCTAGTGTACTCACAGTTGGTGGGCTTGTTGAGAGGCAAATGCCAGATATGTCTGGTGCAGGGCGAAAATTCGCTGCCAGATGGTCTCACTCGTACCACTCTGGTTGTCCAGGACGTCGTCGGCCATCGCCAGGCGCTCGCTGCGGCTCGCCTGGGACGCCAGTATCGCCTGGGCCTGTTCCCGACTGACGCCATCGCGGCGGCAGGTACGCTCGATTTGCGTCGCTTCGTCCACATCGATCACCAGTACCCGATCGGCGAGGGAAGTGAGCCTGTTTTCCACCAGCAAGGGGACGACCATCAGGCAGTAGGGGGAGCGGGTTGCCGCACACTGGCGCAGCATCTCGGTGCGGATGAGGGGATGGAGCAGGGCATTGAGCCACTCCTTGGCCTGCGAATCGGTGAAGATCCGCTCTCGCAGCCGGCGGCGATCGAGCTGGCCATCGGGGGCAACGACATCCGGGCCAAAATGGGCGGCGATGGCAGCCAGAGCAGGGGTGGCGGGCTCCACTACCTCGCGGGCGATGATGTCCGCATCCACCACCTCGATGCCCAGCTCGGCAAAGCGGTTGGCAACCGTGGTCTTGCCGCTGCCGATTCCCCCTGTGATTGCGACTACATACATGGGTCAGAGATCCTTTTGCTAGAGCACGACATCAAGATACCAGCGGGTGATGCTATCGCCCCACAGCAGCGTTATCCAGCCCGCGATGGCGAGATAGGGGCCAAAGGGAATGGGTTTGCCCTGGTGGTGGTTGCGCAGCAGGATGAGACCGATGCCGATGATGGCGCCCGCCAGCGAAGAGAGCAGCAGCACGATGGGCAAGGCTTGCCAGCCGAGCCAGGCGCCCAGCGCCGCCAGCAGTTTGAAATCCCCGTACCCCATCCCTTCCTTGCCGGTCAGCAGCTTGAAGGCCCAGTAGAGGCTCCAGAGCACCAGATAACCCGCCATGGCGCCGACCACCCCATCGGCCAGGGGCACGAAACCGCCCGCCAGATTGAACAGCAGGCCACCCCAGAGCAGGGGCAGGGTGAGCTGATCCGGCAAGAGCATCTTGTCCAGGTCGATGAAGGTCAGTGCGACCAATGTCCAGGTGAGCAACAAAGCGGCAAGGGTGCCCCAGCCGGGGGAAAGCGCGGCTGCTACCGAGACCGACAGCAGGGCGGTGAGCAGCTCGACCAGGGGATAGCGAGCCGAAATGGGGGCGTGGCAGTTGCGGCAGCGCCCTCTGAGGCATAACCAGCTCAACAGGGGAATGTTCTCCAGCGCCCCTATGGGGTGGTCGCAGTGGGGGCAGTGGGAGCGAGGCACCATGAGGTTGTACCGTCCGGTTGCAGGAGGAGTCTCTTCACCGTCACCGAAATAGTCGCTGTATTCGGCATACCAGGCCCGCTCCATCATGATGGGCAGGCGATGGATCACCACGTTCAGGAAGCTGCCCACCATCAGGGAGAAAAGGAAAATCAAGGAGAGATAGAGCCAGGGCAAGCCCTGGGCCAGTTCGATCAAAGGCACCATAGATCAATCGCTTGTGTCGGGAACGGGGATGACAGATGGCCGGGGGAAATGTACCGCCCGGCCCTCTGTCGAGGGGGTCAGTGTATCACAGAGCCCAGCTTGAAAATGGGGAGGTACATGGCCACGACCATGCCGCCGACCAGCACCCCGAGCACCACCATGATGATGGGTTCGAGCAGGCTGGTGAGGCCGTCGACCATGTCGTCCACTTCCTGTTCGAAAATGGCGGCGACCTTGGAGAGCATGTCGTCGATGGCGCCGGATTCCTCACCGATCATCACCATCTGGGTCACCATGTCGGGGAAAAGATCCACGGTGCGCATGGCGACGTTGATCTGCATGCCGGCCACCACCTCGTTGCGAATGGCCATGGTCGCAGTGCGATAGACATAGTTGCCCGATGCTCCGGCCGCCGAGACCAGGGCATCCACCAGTGGGATACCGGCGGAGAAGGTGGTGGAGAGGGTGCGGGCAAAACGGGCCATGGCCGCCTTGTGCAGTATGTTGCCCACCACGGGAATGGTGAGGATGAACTTGTCCGTGTTGTCCCTGACCTTCTGGGATTTTCGCCAGGCCCGCACATAGAGGAAGACGGCGAGAGCCGCGCCGCCAAAGATGGCGTACCACCACTCCTGCATAAAGCGGGAGATGGTGATGACGAACCGGGTAAAGGCGGGCAGCTCGGCACCGAAGCTCTTGAAGATATCCTCGAACTGGGGAATGACGAAGAGCAGCAGGATGGAGGTGACGACGATGGCCACCAGAATGACCATGGACGGATAGAACATGGCCTTCTTGATCTTGGATTTGAGGGCTTCGTTCTTCTCGCGGTAGATGGCAATCCGGTCGTAGATGGTCTCCAGAGCACCGGATTGCTCGCCTGCCTCGACCAGATCGCAGTAGAGATCATCAAAGTAACGGGGATGGCGGCGCAGCGCCTCCGACAGCGGGGTGCCGGTCTCCACATCGGCGGCGATCTGGCCGATTAGTTCGCGCACCGCCGTCTTTTCATGGCCGCGGGCGATGATCTGCAGGCTCTGCACCAGAGGAACGCCGGCGGAGAGCATGGTGGTGATCTGACGGGAGATGACGGCGATATCCATCGGCTTGATCCGGGCGCCGCCCTTGGAGAACAGCCCCTGTCCCTGCTTGCTGACCTTGGTGACATTGACGCCCTGCTTGCGCAGCTCCGCCTTGACGGTATTGATGCTGTCGGCCTGCAACTCGCCAGACACCTTCTGTCCCTTGCGATTGAACCCGTGCCAGCGGAAGGAGAAGACCTTTTTTGGTGCGTTCTGTTTTTGAGCTAATGTGGCCATCACTGCATCCTGCAATTGGGCGACGGTAGCCGGGTGCTGCTGCCCATCCGGCTCATCTTGGCTTGAAGAACATCATCGGGGTGATGGCAGCGGCTTCACCCGGTGAGATGACTCGAACACAGCGTACTCAGTTGGTAGTGATCCTGTTTATTTCGGCCAGGCTGGTGACTCCCAGGCGGGCTTTTTCAAGGCCGGAGGTGCGCAGGGTGCGCATCCCTTCCTTCTGGGCGATGGCCGCGATTTGCAGCGAGTTGGCTCCCTGCATGATCAGCTTGGCGATGTTGTCTGACATCAGCATGATCTCATAGATCCCGACCCGCCCTCGGTAGCCTCCCGAGCACTCCTTGCACCCCACGGGTTTGAACAGTTGCAAGCCGGCGGCCAGTTGCTGCTGGGTAAAGCCCAGCTCCAGCAGCTCGGCTTCTGGCACCACCTCGGGCGCCTTGCAGTGATCGCACAACTTGCGGGTGAGGCGCTGGGCCATGATGAGGGTGACCGAGGAGGCGATGTTGAAGGCGGGGACACCCATGTTCATCATCCGGGTGAGCGTCTCGGCCGCCGAGTTGGTGTGCAGGGTGGAGAGCACCAGGTGGCCGGTTTGAGCGGCCTTGATGGCGATCTCGGCGGTTTCCAGATCCCGGATCTCGCCCACCATGACGATGTCGGGATCCTGGCGCAGGAAGGAGCGCAGGGCGCTGGCGAAGGTGAGCCCCGCCTTGGGATTGATCTGTACCTGATTGACACCGGGCAGATTGATCTCCACCGGGTCTTCGGCGGTGGAGATGTTGACCTCGCTGGTATTGAGAATGTTGAGACCGGTATAGAGCGACACCGTCTTGCCTGACCCTGTGGGGCCGGTGACCAGTATCATCCCCTGCGGCTTGGAGAGGGCATGCAGATATTGCCCCTTCTGGCGGTCGTCGAAACCGAGTTGATCGAGATTGAGCCTTGCCGCCGATGAGTCCAGCAGCCGGATGACGATCTTCTCGCCCCACATGGTGGGCAGGGTATTGACCCGCATGTCCATGGATCTGTTGCGCGAGATCCTGAGCTTGATCCGGCCATCCTGGGGCAGGCGCCGCTCGGCGATGTCGAGCCGCGCCATCACCTTGAGGCGAGCCGCAAAACGGTTCGCCAGGTTCACCGGCGGGGTGGCGATTTCGTGCAGTATGCCGTCGATCCTAAAGCGGATCCGGTACTTTGTCTCATAAGGTTCGAAGTGAAGATCGGACGCGCCGCGCTTGATGGCGTCCATCATGATCTTGTGGATGTACTTGACGATGGGGGCGTCATCGTCGGCCGTATTGACGCTCTCGTCGAGGCGGGAGTTCTCGTCGGAGACCTCGAGTTCCGAGATCTCCGCCTCGTCGATATGGTCCACACCGAGCACGTCCTGCTCGCTCTCCATCAATTTGCCGATGGCGGCGGTCAGCTTGCTCTCCTCGACCAGCAGGGCCTCCGTGTGCAGGCCGAAGCTGAAGCCAAAATCCTCCAGGGCCGACACATTGGTCGGATCCGACATGGCGATATAGAGGGTGTGGCCCTGGGTATAGATGGGTAGAACGTGATGTTTTTCAATCAGCTTTTGATTGAGGTATTTCTGCGGGATCTCGGCGAGATCGAAGGCGGCGAGATCCAGCAGAGGTACCCCATACTCCAGCTCGCAAAAGTCGGCGAGGGTCTTGCTGTCGAGGATGTCGTTTTCAATCAGGAAGGTGACAAAGGGCTTGCGCTGCGCCCTGGCCTGGCTCAGATAGCGCTGTGAGTCAGGCTCACTGAGAAGGGAGGAAGCGGCCAGGCTGGTGGCCAGGCCGCTATTGAGGCTAGAGGTCATGCGTTAGCACATACCAGCTTGAGCGCATGTTCCTTCTGTTCTTGCCCAGTTAACTTGCTTTGAGTCTTCAATCGTACCAGACAAGACAAAGGTGGGGTTTGCTGGATCCAGAGAATCAAAGTCTGCACCGCTTTTAACTTGGATATATACCCCTCCAGGGCGGGATCGTGAATGTTTTTTAACCATGTAAACAGGTTTGACCTCACGATCTGACTATGATCTTATGTGCTC